>JARIHM010000044.1 GCA_029288275.1 Candidatus Saccharimonadota bacterium
GCGCCAAGGAGCTGCTCACCAGCTTAGTTGGCTCTGATGATACCGTGGCGCCAGCGGCGGCTACGGCCAGCACCCGCGGGGGTGATGCCAGCGGCAAGATTATCGAGGGCGGCTTTGATGGCCAGCATATGGTTGGTCCCGATGGTAAGAACTATCCAGTACCTGCCAACTATGCGTCCAAGAGTAAGTTGGTGCAGGGCGATCAGCTGAAATTGATCATTGGTGACGATGGTAGCTTTACCTACAAGCAGATTGGCCCGGTGGAGCGCAAGAAGCTCATTGGTACCCTCAACCTCAAGGATGGCGCTTACTTCGTGGAAGCTCGCGGCAAAGAGTACCATGTTCTATTTGCCAGTGTGACATACTTTAAGGCACAGCCTGGCGACCAGGTCACCATGGTAATTCCCGAGACGGGCGACGCTGACTGGGCGGCTATTGAAGCCGTCATCGGCTAATGCCACTGTATTTTATTACCGGTAACGCCGGCAAACTGCGTGAAGTCCAGGCCGTGATGCCAGACGTAGAGCAGCTCGATATTGACCTGGATGAGGTTCAGAGTCTCGATCCGCAGCGAGTGATTGCGCACAAGCTTGATGAAGCGGCCCGTCGTCATGATGGCGAATTTATCGTTGAAGATACCTCGCTGGCGATTGACTGCCTGGGCGGATTGCCTGGTCCGTTCATCAAATGGTTTGGCCAGGCGCTGGAATGGAAAGGACTGGGTGAGCTGGTGCAGCGCTACAACAACCATACCGCCGTCGCCCGCACCACCATCGGCTACCGTGACGCGGCGGGCCACGTACAGTTCTTTGTGGACGAGTTAGCCGGCCGAATCGTTATGCCCCAGGGCGATCAGGGCTTTGGCTGGGACCCCATCTTTGTGCCCGAGGGTCATACCCAGACCTTTGCTGAGCTTGGTCCGGCCATTAAGAATGAGCTCAGCATGCGCCGGCGGGCCACCGAGCAGCTGAAAGAAGCTATACAAAAGCAATAATTATGCTATTATAACGTAACCAAACCGGCATCGAAGGAGGCTATTCGTTATGGGCGAAGGTAGCAGCGATGAGGGCGAGGAGCGGGGCTACCGTTTTCGGGTGAGCCTCTGGCGGTTGCGCCGATGGGCTCGGCTCACTGAGCGAGGGCGCCGGCTCAAGGTGGGAACCTTGCGCATCTGGGCGCCGACCATGTGGCTAGTGGGTTCTGAGATTCCGGCTAGCAAGATCACCGTGGCCGTTATGAAGGCCATCGCGCCGGCCGGGGAGAGCGGTGTATGGTGCCTGTACGGTGTCATCATCGACGCTCAGCATCCCCTCGACTACAGCGCCGGCGTGGAGTTCACCTATCACCCGCAGAGCCGGGAGGTCACTCGAGCCTATTGGGAACCCGAGGGCTATCACACCATTGGCGACATGATCGAGTTAGCGCAGGCGCTGCGCTAACCAGTATAGGCCGGCTACCCTGGGGTAGCCGGCCTCTCTTTGTCTTATCCACTATCCGCCACGACCTCTCATAAGATATAATGGGGAGGAACGAGTGGAAGGTGGTAACATGGCCGAGCAGGCTTTGTATCGCAAATATCGCAGCAGTGACTTCTCTGAAGTGATTGGCCAGGAGCATGTGGTTAAAACGCTCACAACCGCGATTTCGAGCGGGCGGTTGAGCCATGCTTATTTGTTTACCGGTCCACGCGGCGTTGGTAAGACAACGGTGGCGCGGCTCCTGGCACGGGCGCTCAACTGCATGAGCACCGGCGATAGACCCTGCAACCAGTGCGAACTGTGTCGGGCAGCCATTAACTCAAGCCTCGATATTATTGAGATTGATGCGGCCAGCAATCGGTCAATTGATGCCGTGCGCGAGCTGCGCGAGAAGGTCGGGCTGGCTCCAGCCGTGGGTAGCTATAAAGTCTACATTATTGATGAGGTGCACATGCTCACCACCGAGGCCTTTAACGCCCTCCTCAAAACGCTTGAGGAGCCGCCAGCCCACGCGGTGTTTGTGCTGGCGACCACCGAGGCGCACAAGGTGCCAGAGACGATTATTTCCCGGACTCAGCGCTTCACCTTCAAGCCCCACACCGAGGCCAATATGGTGGCGCATCTAGCCAAGATTGCCAAGACTGAGGGGATCAAAGTAGAGCCCGAGGCGCTACAGGTGATTGCAGTGGCAGCGCGCGGTGGGTTTCGCGATGCCATTAGTATGCTCGACCAGGTCGCTTCCAGCGGTGAGGCTACGGTTACTACAGCCACGGTGCGGGCGCTGCTGGGGCTGAGCGATGCCGAGGCTATCGGCGCGGTGAGCCGTGCTGTAGCGGCCCGTGATGCCAAGGCAGCCGTAGAGGCACTGGGTGTCCTGATGGAACAGGGCGCGCAGCCAGGCCAGGTGGCTATCCAGCTGGTGGCCCAATGGCGCGAGATGCTGTTTGTGGCTGTCGGTTCTGGCGCGGCCGAGGATCCTACCGTGCGCGAATTGGCCGGGCGATTATCACCGGCTCAGATCGGTCGGGTCATTGAGGGTCTCCTCGAAGTAACTCGCTCGCACTGGCCCCGCGAGGCTCTTGAGGTGGCAGTCATCCGTCTGGCGGCCGAGGACGTCCCGGCCGCCACAGCGCGTCCAGCGGCTCGCTCAGTACTTAAGCCAAGTCCGGCGCCTACACCGGCAAGCACGCCCGCCACTCCGGCAGCCGAGACCGCACCAACCCCCAGCGCCAATGATCAACCGGTCGTCAGCGATGACCTCTGGCCCAAGGTGCTCGTTATCCTAAAACAAAAGAACAACTCACTCTGCGCCCTTCTTCAGATGTACCCAATTATCTTTGAGGCCGAGGGCATCACTATTCGATCACGCTTTAACTTTCATCGCGACCTCTTCCTGAAGGCGCCCAATCGCCGGCTTATCGAGGATGCGGTGCAGAAGGTATATGGTCGGCCCATCTCGGTAACAGCCGTTACCGATGGTTCGGCCCAGAAGCCCATCAGCACCGCCCCCGACCCAACGGCTGAGCTGGTGTCTTCGGCCCTAGAGATTCTAGGCGGCGAGGTGGTGGATGGCTGAAAAAACCCGCGAGCGCGAGGCTACCCGCCGGGGCCGAAATCGCGACACTACGCCTGAGGTTGAATCTCTGGTGGCCGGCAAAATGCCGCCGCAAAACATTGACGCCGAAGCAAGCTTCCTTGGTTCGATCTTGATCGACAAAGAAGCTATCATCAAGGTGGCCGACATTGTTACGCCCGATGATTTTTACGTTGACCGCAACGCCATCATCTTTAGCGCCATCTTGGATCTATACGAGAAGCGCCAGCCACTCGATCTTGTGACGCTCACGAATAAACTGCGTGAGGTAGAGGAGCTCGACCGGGTTGGTGGTTCAGCGGCTATTGCCGAGCTGACCTCGGCCGTGCCAACTGCCGCCCATGTAGTGGAGTATGCCAAAATCATTGCCCACAAGGCCACCCTGCGCCGGCTCATCGGTGCCGCCAACCAGATTAGTGGCCTGGGCTACGACGAGAGTGCGCCGCTCGATCAGGTGCTCGACAAGGCGGAGCAGACCATCTTCGAGGTTAGTCAAAAGAATCTCAAGCAGAACTTCATTCCGATCCGCTCGGTGCTTGATGAATCCTTTGAACGTTTGAACGATCTGCACTCCAACGCCGGAAAGCTGCGCGGTATCCCCACCGGCTTCCGGGATCTGGACAACATGCTGGCTGGCTTGCAAAACTCCGACCTGTTCATTCTGGCAGCCCGGCCCTCCATGGGTAAGACCACTCTCGTTATGAACATTGCCCATCATGTGGCGGCCCGCGAGGGCATCCCGGTCGGTTTCTTTAGCCTTGAGGTCTCCAAAGAGCAACTAATCGACCAACTCCTGGCCATTGAGAGCGGGGTGGAAGCCGAGAAACTCCGCACCGGCCGGCTAGATGATGACGATTTCCCACGCATCGCCGAAGCCATGGCCCAGCTCAGCGAGGCGCCGATCTACATTGATGACTCGGCTCTCACCAACGTGATGGAAATGCGCACCAAGGCCCGGCGTTTACAGTCCGAGCATGGCCTAGGCCTGGTCATCATCGACTACCTGCAGCTGATTTCCGGCGGTGCGCGCAGCCAGGAAGGTCGCCAGCAAGAGGTGAGCGAGATCTCGCGTGGTCTTAAGGGTTTAGCGCGCGAGCTTAATGTGCCTGTGCTGGCGCTATCGCAGCTGTCGCGTGCGGTTGAGTCGCGCACACCGCCTACGCCACAGCTGTCTGACCTGCGTGACTCTGGTTCCATTGAGCAAGATGCCGATGTGGTGGCCTTTATTTACCGTCCATACTATTACGATAAAGAGGCCGATCCTAACATCACTGAGATCTTGGTCAAGAAACACCGTAACGGTGCCATTGGTGACGTGGAGCTCTACTTTGATGCCGCCCAGCGCCGCTTCACTGATCTGGATCGTTTCCACGCCTAATGCAACGAAAGCAGTTTACAAGCACCCCATATATTGGTTATGCTTACAAAAGTATGAGGGGCCAGTATGCCTAAACCAGTCTCGACCGTCTCTCGTCGCAGCGAGCTCAAGCGAGTTGGCAAGTTTGGTGCGGTTGGTCTCCTCAATACTGCGATCGACTTTGTCATTCTAAATATTTTGCACCTGCAATTGGGCTGGGCGCTGATTCCGGCCAACACCATTTCAACTACCGTGGCCATGATCTTTAGCTTTTTTGCCAACAAGCAAGTGGTATTTAAGCATCATCAGGGAAGCTGGTGGCGGCAGGTAATTGTATTCTACCTGGTGACAGCCTTTGGGCTGTACGCCCTGCAAAATGGTATTATGGCTTTGTTAACGGATATTTGGCCTCAGCCGATCGGACTTGCTGTAGCCGTAGTGCATATGCTAGGACTCGGACCGGTATTCTCGGATGCCTTTGTACGGGCTAATACGGCTAAGGTTATCGGTACGTTGGCGAGCTTAACGTGGAACTATATTATGTACAAAAAGGTGGTATTTGCGTATGCCTAAGATTCATCCGCCCTTTCAGTGGCTCAATCGGTACGGTAATTGGCTGAGCGTAAGCGCGCTGCTCGTAATTGCAGCCGTCTTTCGGCTATTCGAGCTAGCGAGTCTGCCGCCCGGGCTGTATAGCGGCGAGGCGGCCGTCGGCTTGGATGCGCTTAATTTGGCCAACCACGGCGTATTGCCAGGCCTGACCGCTGCCAACCAGTACGCACCGCTGTGGGTCTGGCTCCAAGCTATTCCAGTTAAGCTATTGGGTCACACGGCGCTGGCGTTACGGCTCTGGCCTGCGCTGCTAGGCATTGTGGCCGTCTGGCTTACCTGGCTATGGGCACGCGACTGGTTTGACCGGCGCATCGCCTGGATTGCCGCCTTCTTGGTAGCGGTTACTCCGTGGGCCGTAACCCTGACGCGCAATGCTCTGCCGGTGGCGCTCATTCTCTGCCTGGTGCCGCTCACGCTCTGGGTTGCTACGTGGGCCTATCACCGCGCCACGCTTGGCTGGTACCTTGGCCTGGCTGCGGTACTCCTGGCTGATGTACTCGCTGGCCCGCTAGGGTGGTTACTCGCGGCGGCTACTATCGTGCTCGCTATGGTACGGCTTATTCAGGGCAAGGCTCTTCTCGTCTGGACTCAAGCTCGCCTAGGCGGTCTCATTGGCCTGTTGGTAGTGCTGGCAGTGGGGGTGGCAAGTATTGCCCTATCCTGGGGCCAGCTACGGCATTTGCCAGCGGCTGAGGGGCTCACCGCCAAGTTGACGGCTTTAAGCAACGGACTGGTCGGTACTCTTACCATGTTCAATCTGCACGGCGACGAGAACTTCCGTCATAACTTTGCCGGCCAGCCGCTTCTGAATGCCTTCGTCGGCCTAATGCTGATTGCCGGCCTGCTTGTGAGCATTTCACGTTTGAGCCAGCGCCGCTACCGGGTACTCCTTATTCTGACTGGCGTGTTATTACTACCGGCCATTCTCAGCACCATCGATGTGCCTAATGCTGCACATGCCGCCGCCGCTCTTCCGCTGGTAATGGTACTGGCCGCTGTAGGGGTGTCATATATGCTTGAGTTATGGTACGCCACCTTCCCAATTAATTCAGCTGCCCGCAGTACCGGCCAGGCCGTGATCATTCTCCTCCTGGCCTTAACTGCCTTCCAGGGGTACGCTCAGTACTTCCGTGCCTGGGCTGGCTCCAGCGAAACCTATGCCGCCTACAACGAAGGAGCCGTGGGGGCAGCTGGGTTCCTCAAATCTGATCACAGTAAGGGCCAACGCTACTTGGTGGCCACGGCCGACGAGCTTCAGATACCAGCCTATCTAGATGCCGGCATTAGCTACGTACCGCTCAAGCCAGGCCAGGTGGCTGGCGTACCGATCAACCAGGGAACACCTAAGCTCTTCATTATTACGGCCGCTGCGCGCGACGAAGCAGCACGCAACCTTAGCCTGAAGTTCCCAGGCGGCAAACTTCGGCCCTACCTCTCGAGCTTCAACAATAGCGAGATCTACTACGCCTACGAGGTCGCTCAGTGACCCAAACGCCCGATCTAAGCATTATCATCCCGGCCTACATGGAAGCACCTGGGATCGCGGATAGCTTGGAACGGCTGGCGGCCTACCTTAATGAGCACGATTACGGTACAGTTGAAGTCCTGGTGGTAGTAGCTAACAGCCCAGACGGCACGGCCAAGATCGCCGAAAGCCGCGCCAAGCTTTTTAAGCAATTCCGGGTTATCCACGCCGGTCCGCGCGCAGGCAAGGGGCGTGATGTTCGGCTTGGTATCTTTGAGGCCAGGGGCCGCTACCGTCTTTTTATGGATGCCGACCTAGCCACCCCTCTTCATCATCTGGATGATGTCAAACGCATCATGGATAGCGGTGCTAAGGTTGGCATTGCTGTGCGTGACCTCATCTCTATCCACAAAGAGCTCATGCGTAAAATTATGACCGGCGGCGGTAACCTATTAGCCCAGCTCATCCTCTTGCCCGGCATCAAGGATACGCAGTGCGGCTTCAAGGTATTTGAGGCCGAAGCTGCCGAAGCCATTTTTAGCCGTATGACCATCCTGGGATGGGGCTTTGATATGGAAATTTTGGCTCTAGCTCGCAAATTTCATTATAAAATTATCACCTTTGAAACACCCGACTGGCGCGACCCCAAAGCCGTAGGTGAAGGCCTGGTGGGTGACTCCCAGGCTGGTGCAGCCATTCAGGTGCTCCGAGACCTCTTTCGCATTCGTTGGAATCTCATTCGCGGTCTATACCGCAAGCCGCAATATGTCCATAAGGCCATGTACAATTAAGCGAACCTGCTTGACCATACTCTCTGAGTGTGGCTAAAATACACTGTCAATGCTCATCATGAGCGCTTCAAAAGCGCCAAATGAGGAGACAAAGTGACAAAATCGCAAGATGATCCCAGGGGTAGGCGTAGACCCAATTCCGGGCAGAGGGATTCGAATCCTTTGTCACCGGCGAACGATAAGTGGAGCGGTAATCCGGAGGTGGATAAACTCCGGTTCCTCAGCCGGACCTACGAAGCCGGTCAGAGGATAGAATCCTCAGCACCCAAGCCTAGGACCTGCTAATGACTGTGAGCGCAAAGAAGGTTTGTGGCGCCGAGTGGAATAAGGCGCCGGCCTGCCCCCACAACTCAAAGCAAACCTCGCGACATACATGCATCAAGACAAAGGTGTACAACGCCGAAAAGCAAATGATGTGGCACGAGGACGGCATCACTACCTGCCGCTGCAAGTGTAATGCCGATACGACCTGGTAACGCTAGGGCTCCTGGATTTCCCCAGGAGCCCGTTTCTTTTAGTACAGCTTATACAAGTAAATGCTATAGCCAATCTTGGCAATCGGCTTCATCGCGCGCAGGTACTTATAGCCCGTGGTGCCATTGAGCGCCGAGTAGTAGCGGTCGTTCTCCAGGAATGTCTCTGAGACCGCAATGTACTGGCCAGTATAACGGCCGTTCTGCGAATGCCACTCGATCATCGTGCTGTGCGAACAGTCATAGCCGTCGGCTGTCGCAATAAGGTGACCCTGAGCATCGTAGGCGCGGGCGCAGTAGTAGTAACGAGGATCACCGCCGCCAAAGTAATCGAGCGCAAACTGCTTGATCTCGGGGTGGGCATCCGTGTACTTCTTGAGATTACGCAGATCCTGACCCCAGTCGACTCCTGAATCGCTAAAATACTGGTCGGCGTTGGCCGGGCCACCAATCAGCTCATTAAAGTACGCGGTAAATGACGGGTAAATCCAGAAGGTGCTCCCAGCGTACCAGGCGAGCAGGACAGTCAGCACGGCCGTCGTCCATACGCGCCACTGGCTGGCCGCCAGCAGGCGCGCTAGTTTGACCGTAGCAATCGCCACCAGCACAAACAACGGCACATAGATAGGCAAAATGTGGCGGATACCTAGGTTCAAATTACCGTCCACGGCTACGGCAAAATAGAAGGCCGCGAACAATCCGATCGTCCATTCAAAGGTATGCTGACGCAGTGACTCAGCCCACCGGTGTAATAGTCGCCGCGGCGCCGGCCGGCGCCAGAGCATTACAACAGCAGCCACAATAGCTGCCAGACCCAAGATCAGGAACGCTACCTGCGTCTTCACCAAAAAGAGCTCGGGGAAGTACGAATGGAAACTCCCGTTCTTGACCACACCATTAAAGTACGTCACGTTGCCACCAGTGACCCGGACGAATACCATGGCCACACCGAGTAGATATTGAGCGAGCGGCTTAAAGATCGGTGAGTGGCCCATATTCACCAGCAAGCCCACCACACCCTGAACGTTCTCGCTCACCAGCGAACCCCGGATCAATCGCTCCTGAACGTCAGCCGGCATATTGATGGTATTGGGAATGTAATACAGCCAAATCCAGGCTACGCTAGCCACGCAAGCCGTAATATAGCCGCCCACATACAGCCGCGCCCGGTCCTGCCATGTCCGCGGCAAGCGCCATAGCACCACTACGCCCACAATGATTGCCAGTAGGAAGGGGTAGAGGAGCACGGCATTGAACTTAGCCAAATTGGCCGCCGCTAACCCCAGTGACAGCAGGATTAGATTCTTGCCCGATGGCCGCTCCACAAAGCGAATAAACGCCATGAACGCCAGAAAGATGAACACCGTGGCGCCTAGATCTGTGGTGACGTAGCGCGAGTGAGCCAAAATATTAGGACTAAGCGCATAGAAAAAGAGTGACAGGAGCGCCACTGCCTTGCCCCAACGCCGCCAGACGAACCGATACAATATGATGCCAAAGCCAATAGCCACCAGCAGGATCGGCAGGCGGGCCCAGAACAAGATGGCATCGGCATTATTGCCAATGTGGTAGATAAAGTTCCAGCCCGATTCCCACTGGCCATTCACATCGGTAGTCCAGGCCGGCTCATTATCGGGGAACTTAAGGTGCATAAACTGCAGCGGAATACTGGCCAAATCCTTCATGAGCGGCGGGTGCTCTGGGTTGAGCCGGTAGTCGCCATAGTGTAGGTACGAGTATGCGGATGGAATATGCGCCACTTCGTCTACAATCGCCGATTCGCCGGCCATACTGGTAACGCCCAGGCCAAACATGAGCACCAGCAAGCCGCCGGCCAGGAACCAGTGCCAGCGGCGAGCAAACACAGCCAGCGGCGTTATGGTACGATAGTAGAAAGACTTCACGTAGGGCACTCCTGCTAGATAGATTGACCTTATTCTAGCATAAGAATTTTTCCGCCTTAAGCCTCGCGTGAAGCATAAGCAAGGAGATAAACCCGTGTTTGAGAAGAGCAAGGCCTTATTTGAACTCAAGAAAATTCAGAGCGCCCTGGCCAAAGAGACAATCGAGGTCGAGGCAGGCAACGGCGCCGTCAAGGTAAAGATCAATGGCGAGCAGAAGATCCAGAAGATCACACTCGACGACGAGCTGGTAGCCGATGCCGACCTGCGCAAGGTAGAGAAGTGGATCGAAAGTGCCATTACCCAGGCTATTACTCGTAGTCAGCAGCTAGCAGCCGAAAAGATGCGCAGCGTGGCCGGCGGCCTGGGACTGCCAGGCCTGTAGGTGTCCGCCGAGCAACCCGCCCCACAATCAGAGACGCACAGTGAACAACGGGGCACCCTGCTAGCGCAAGAGCTTAGCACCCTCACCGAAACTGAGCATCAGCCTCGTACAGAATATAAGTTTGTCTTTACCCGCCACCAGACCCCGGAGGATGCCCGCCGAACCGTCGCCGAGCTACGAGATGTCGATGCCATAGTCTGGGAGTTTTTCGGCGATTCGATCGAAGATAGGCAGCAATTAGCCGCCGACATGAACCGCTATGTATCGGGCGATATAGCCCCAGAGGAGCAACAACGTCTTGAGACTACCTTTAAGGCTCGCAATTTCTTTTTAGGGCTTGCTCTAGCTGAGCTTAAGGGGAGTCACAAACCCATCTATTTAATTGATGCTGATAACGACGCCTCGGATATCATGCAATTCGATCAGAAAGCGGTTCGGGCAAACCAAGAATTCGAATGGGAGCTCATGTCTAGCCAGCCTAATCACGCCTTGCTTGGGCTCCTGGATCAAAGCCTACGACTGTTTGGTCAGGAGAATGCGCTACGCGAGAAGCTGGTAACCCGGCAATTAAAAGCCCTACCAAGCCAAAAAGAAGATGGACGGCCCGTTTCCTACGGTATCGTTATGGGAACCGTCCATACACCGGTTTACCACGAGCTGGATCACGCGGGGGAGTCGGTCCGTCGTGTCTTTCCGACCGCTGGATCACGGAGTCCGTTGTCTCCAGGGGAGCGGGAGCACTATGCGCCTGGTGAGCAAATCATGCGGCAGTATAGCATGCAACCAGAAAAACCAGCTGACCAGGGCACACTTGAACGCATCCTGCTCCAGGCTTTTATTGATAATGCACTATACGATTGGACTAAAAGCGGCGCAATTGTTCAGCAGCTATCGGCAGCTGAAGTAACCGAGGTACTGGACCAGGTCGATACAGCCAAGGCAGATAGCCGTCGTAACCACACCGAATTCTCCTGGCATGACACGTATGAGCGTGTTGTGCGGAAATTAGTTCAGCGCTTTACTTCTGCATCCTAGAAAATATTGTCATGAGGTCCATTAGGACGTAGCATAAGCAGGGCTCTCACTCGATTGGAAGGTGCCTGCGTTGTCTACTCTCTATACTCGACCGTTCGGCCAACTGCCAGAATCGGTCGAGAACTGTGTACGAGTTGTAACCATCAAGCGCGAGCTAGCGGCTAGACTGGGGCCAGATAGCTTTGACCATTGTTTGCCCCAACTCGGTTTCCCGGATCGGCTCGTGGTCGACTTACAGCGTAACGCCCTCGGCGATACACCGCTGGCCAATTGGCAAGAATTTGCCCGGCAAGGGCTTGAATACCTGAAGCTAGAGCGCCTCAGCACTGATTTGTGGGCGATTCTCATTTTGCTCCTCCACCGGCCTGTAGTGCTCTGGGGACCACCGGATCATTTGTGGCAATGCCAACGCCAGCTCATTGCCCAAGCGCTCCAGCGACTGAAGCCCGAGATTCTGCTTGACCTGGGCTAGACGAAGCCGCGCGAGATCTGTCTCGCGCGGCTTTTCCTGATACAATGAAGGCTATGCAAATTGTGCCAACCGCGGTGGAGCGACTAATCGAAGAGCTGGGCAAGCTGCCTGGCGTAGGTCCGCGCACGGCCGAACGATTGGCGTTTCATGTCCTCAAGGGCGATCCACACAAGGCCGGTCTGCTCGGCGCAGCACTCAGTGATCTGCACGCCGGCGTGCGGGCGTGCCGCACCTGCCATAATTTTGCCGAGACCGATCAGTGTGCCGTCTGCACCGCTTCTGATCGCGACCGCGCCATTATTGCGGTAGTCGAGGAACCGTTTGATGTGGTGGCAATCGAAAAAACGGGGCTTTATAAAGGCCTTTACCACGTACTCGGCGGCGTGATTTCACCGATCGATGGCGTGGGGCCCGAACGACTAGAAATCGCTAGCCTGATTCGGCGCGTCAGCGACGAGAATATTCAAGAAATTATCCTGGCCACCAATCCCTCAGTTGAAGGTGAGTCCACCGGCATATACATTCGCCAGCAGCTGGAAGGCATGCCCATCACCGTAACGCGCCTGGCCCGCGGCCTGCCCGTAGGCGGCGATTTGGAATACGCCGATCAAATTACGCTCGGGCGGGCACTCCAAGGACGACAGGTGTTCTAAAGGTAAGGACAGAGCAGGCCCTGGTTGCAATTGGCGGTAAGGCGACTCGCTACGGTCAAAAGGTATGCCGATTGCTACGACAGAAGCTTTTAACGTGGGGGCACAACCTGCGCTCTTGCCAGCCAATACTAGCGGATACCCGCTACGCAGACGCTCTGCCCGTGCGACTTTCTCGTTACCAATATTGTGACTGTCTATCATTGCTAGGGTTTGTAGAAAATACTATGCCGCCGGAATTTGATACACCTAAAGCACTACAGCAGGCGCAGCGGATCTATGCCAAGTATTTGAAAAAATATAAGCAGCCGCTACAATAGCCCAATGACTGCGAGCGAATTTCAAGTTAATCTCAAACAGCTCGGCCACCTCGTTGAGGGCGCCAGAACCATTCTGGTGCTGCAGCCGGAAAAGCCCGATACCGACTCGCTCTGCTCGGCCCTAGTGCTTGAACACCTGCTTGGCAACTTGGGTAAAGAAGTAGTGATGTACTCACAAGACGCGCTACCCCCATACATCGACTATTTTCCCGGCGCCGACCGGCTCGTGGACGAGCTGCCTCGCCAGTTTGATCTGAGCATTCTCGTAGATACCGGCGGCGCTCAGCAGATGGCCCGCACGCTGGAAAAGCACCAGGGCCGGTTGGCCGCCAAACCGTTTGTGATTATTGACCACCACGGCACGCGTAGTCCATTGCCGTTTGGCACCATCGACATCATTGACGCCACCAGCGCCGCTACTGGCGAGCTACTCGTAAAAGTAGCGCGCGAATTAGGCTGGAGTCTTACGCCAGAGATCGCTAGCCTCGTGGTGCCAGCCATCACCGCCGACACGCTCGGCCTCACTACGCCAAGTGTCACCGCTCATACCGTACAGACCGTGGCCGATATGGTAAGCCTCGGTGCCAATCTGTACGAGCTCAACCAGGCCCGACTAGCAGCCGGTGCGCTTGATCCTGATGTACTCCAGCTCAAAGGGCGGCTCCTAGAGCAGGTAGAGTTCTTGCTTGACGGCCAGCTGGCGCTGCTCGTGGTTGATCCGGCCACACTCAAGGAGTACGCCAAGCGGTATGACCCGGCAGCGCTGGTCGTGTACGACATGCAGCACGTACGCGGTGTTCAAATCGCCATCGTCATTCGCAACTATGCGCCCAAAATCAAGCTCAGCCTGCGAGCTGTCTCTTATACACATCTGACGCTGCCGACGACTAGTC
>JARIHM010000056.1 GCA_029288275.1 Candidatus Saccharimonadota bacterium
AGATGTGTATAAGAGACAGCTTGCAAGCCAGCGGCGCTACCATCGAAGCTGGCCAAGTTGACGACATTCGGGCTAAAGTAATAGCAGCTACCAAGGAAGTGCTTGACCATGCGCCTATACCCCAGTAAATCCTGTTGTCGCTCATAATTCTTTCGCTCTATTACTCTTAAATGGAAGCTTTTTGATGCGACTTTTTAACTCTCTTACTCGCCAGCTCGACGACATCACGCCCAGCTCAGACAATACCATCACGTTCTACGCTTGCGGGCCAACGGTGTATGATCACGCCCACATTGGGAATCTGCGTACCTATATTACCGAGGACTTACTGCGCCGCGCCTTACGGGTATCTGGCTACTCCGTACAGTCGGTTATGAACATTACTGATGTGGATGATAAGACCATTACTCGTAGCCAAATTGAGCACCCTGACGCAGGACCCATGGAAGCTCTCATCGAGACCACACGGACCTACGAGGCGATCTTTAAGGCTGATCTGGCAGCACTCGGCGTCGACGTAGCGGCGATCCAGTTTGTGCGCGCCACCGAGGCCATTCCGCAGATGCAGGCGCTGATCCAGCGCATTTATGCTAATGGCTTTGCTTATGTAGCCGATGGCTCGGTCTACTTTAACCTACGCACTTACCGTGAAGCCGGTAACCCATATGGCCGGTTGGTAAATGTGGATTATTCGGCTCAGGCGCGCATCGACAACGATGAATACGACAAGGCCGAGGCCCAAGATTTCGCTCTCTGGAAGGGCACCAAAGATGGCGAGCCGTTCTGGGACTTTAGTTTGGGCGAGCACGATCTGCCCGGTCGGCCCGGTTGGCACATTGAGTGCTCGGCTATGGCCCTAGACAATCTAGACGAGCAGCCTATTACTGTTCATTCTGGCGGTATTGATCTGAAATTTCCGCATCACGAGAATGAGATTGCACAGGTAATAGCAGCTACCAATCAAGACTTTGCCCGCACCTTTACGCATCACAATCATCTCCTGGTCGACGGCCGCAAGATGAGCAAGAGCTTGCAGAACTTTTACACGCTCGAGGATATCAAGGCCAAAGGCTACAACCCTCTCGCGCTACGATTGTTGTGCCTGCAAGCGCTCCACGCCAATGAGCTCAATTTCACCTGGGATTCGCTAACGGCCGCTCAGAATATGCTGGGCAACCTTGGGGCGTGGGCTGATCTAGTGCATCAGCCGGAAATTAACAAAGCCACCGCAGATACTCGCCTAGGGGCCGACATCTTAGCCTATCTCGCTGAGGACCTCCACAGCCCCGAAGCACTCGCCCGGCTAGCCGCCGAAACTGCCGCGCCCACGGCCGAGCTCCTAAGGCAGCTCGATGCGCTCCTGGGCCTAGGGCTGGCCGGCCGGCCCGATATCACGCCGGAGCAAAAGCAGCTTATCGCTGAGCGCCAAGCGGCGCGCGATGCCAAAGACTGGCCCCGGTCCGATCAACTGCGCGCGGAACTGAGCGCGGACGGCCTTGAGGTCGAAGACACACCGGCCGGCCCGCGCTGGCGGCGAGCTACCCCTTGACTGAGACCGACCCCAATCACTCGGCCGAAGCCTTGCTGATGCTCCTGCGCCAGCTCGTGCTCCCGGCCGCCATGATTGAGCGCACTATGGTTCACCCCGCCGACCATCAGCGCCATGAGAATGTGGCCGAGCACAGCTTTACCCTGGGAACTGTTGCCTGCGCACTGGCCGCCACTCTCGATTCTAAGCTTAATCTCGGCCAGATCGCTCAGTACGCCTTAGTACACGATCTCGTCGAAGTCTATGCCGGCGACACCACGGTGTGGGCCAGTGACGTCGAGCTGGCCGCCAAACCTCGTCGCGAAGCCGCCGCACTTCAACAGATTGGCGCCGAATTTGATGCAACGTTTCCCTGGATTCGCCAAACTATTGTAGAATACGAAAGGCTCGCTACCGTGGAGAGCCGGTTTGTGTACGCGCTCGATAAGATTTTGCCCCACGCCATGGTTGTAATAGCTGATCATCATCCGGTAAGGCCCAGTCGCGAAGCCTACATCCGCTCCGAGCGCATCGCCCGGCAGAAAATTAGTCAGTATCCCGACCTTTTGCCATTATTTGAGCACCTATGCCACGTGTTTGCCCGTAACCCCCATTATTTTAAGGACTAGCCTATGCAAGATATTCTCAAAATCATCCGCTATTCATGGAGCCTGCGCAAATATTACCTCATCACTATCGTGTTTGTGGTAATTATCTCGCTCCTCAACCAGGCCACGCCGTTCTTGCTCAAATATATTGTTGACGCACTTGTCAAATTAGGCCACGGCCAGACCGTACCGATGAGCCTTATCTGGCTGCTTCTAGGCGGCATTTTGGTGGTCAACCTGGTGCTCACGATTATCTCTAATATCCAAGGCTACTATGGTGATATTTTGGGCGCCAAGCTTAACACGCTCCTGAGCCAGCGCTACTACGACCAAATTCTCAAACTGCCACTTGAATACTATGACAATGAGATTGCTGGCCGCATCACCAGCCGTCTTGAGCGCAGCATTGTCACCATATCAAACCTTATGAATGCCTTTGCCAACAACTTTGTCGGCTTCTTCCTAACCAGCGCAATCACACTGGTAATTTTGGCGTTCTACGCCTGGCCGGTGGCCGTCCTACTGGGTCTGTTGTTCCCGTTCTATATTTGGCTAACGTCGCTCTCAAGTAAATCATGGCAGGCCAAGCAAAAGCCTATTAACGAGGCCACCGACGTCAACAATGGCCGTTTTGTGGAGAGCGTCGGCCAGATTCGAGTGGTCAAGAGCTTTGTGCAGGAGCTGGCCGAAAGCCGCTTCTTTGCCAGCAAGCGCACCGAGATTGAGACCCGCACCAAGGCACAATCTACTGAGTGGCATTGGTACGACGTGGCCAGGCGGCTCGGCCTGAATGTGGTATTCTTTGGCATTTATGCCTATATCGTAGTTCAAACGTTTCATGGCCACTACTCGTTAGGTGATCTCACCTTGCTCCTGCAGCTGGTGACCCAGGCCCAGTTCCCGTTGTTTGCCAGCTCGTTTATCGTCGATAACATTCAGCGTGCTCAGGCCGGCTCACGTGAGTTCTTTGAAGTTATGGATCTGGAGCCCAGCATCATGAATGCTCCAGGCGCTACTGAGCTGGTGGTAACAAAAGGCAAGGTTGAGTTTCGCGATGCTACCTTTGCTTACAGTGATGGAAAGGCCGTACTCCGCGGCGTCAGTTTTACGATTGAGCCAGATACTAAGCTCGCGCTCGTAGGGGAGAGCGGTGAGGGTAAGACTACTATTTCAAACCTGCTCCTGCGGCTCTATGAGTTGGGCGGTGGCCAGATTCTTATTGATGGCGTCGATATTACCACCGTGACACAGGAATCCCTGCGGCGTAACATCGGGGTGGTCTTCCAAGAACCGGCGCTCTTTAGCGGCACCGTACGCGATAATATTACCTACGGCCGGCCCGATGCCACCGACGCCCAAGTCAAACACGCTGTAAAGGCGGCCAACGCCGAGAGCTTTATCGCGAAACTGCCTGAGGGCCTCGATACCGAAATCGGCGAGCGCGGCGTGAAGCTTAGTGGCGGCCAAAAGCAGCGCCTAGCTATTGCCCGAGCCATCCTCAAAGACGCGCCGATCCTTATCCTGGATGAAGCCACCAGTTCACTGGATTCCAAGGCTGAGCACGAAGTACAGCGTGCGCTGGACGAGCTGATGAAAGGTCGCACCACGCTTATTATTGCTCACCGGCTCAGTACGATCGCTGCGGTTGATACGATCGTAGGCTTGCGCGGCGGCCAGGTGGCAGAACAAGGCTCGCCCCATGACCTGGCCCACGGCGATGGCATCTACGCCGAGCTGTTAGCGCTGCAGAACCCCACCGAGGCCAACCAGGCTAAACTCAAATCCTACGACATTGCCGTCGATAGCGCTTCGTAGGGGTATTCTCTAAAATCGCCCCGGAAATCTGCCTAAAATGTTGGAATATCCATGCACGATTTTAGGATTTATCACTATGTACACTATAAGATAGCTTATAGTAAAGAGTGTAGATAAACCCGGAGCGAGGTTTGAACGACCGAATCAATACGACGCCGGCCGAACCGCTGGCGAACGAGCAAATATGGCAGGATCTGCTCGTTGAGCTGGCTGAAGCCAAGGCCCAGCTTGAAGAAGAACGGATCCGCACCGAGGCCATGATCAATAGCCTCGGTGAAGGGTTGATCGTGACGAACGAACATGGCGAGATCACGCGCGTGAACGCCTATGCACTCAGCTCGCTGGGCTTTCGCGAAGAAGAACTGCTGGGAGCATGGTTTCCGCGCACCATCATGGCCCTGTCTCTTATACACATCT
>JARIHM010000059.1 GCA_029288275.1 Candidatus Saccharimonadota bacterium
GTGAGAAGATGATGCTCAAGCCGGCCCTGCTGGGCCAAAAATAGCTCAGTAAGGCCGGGGGTGGCTGATCCCAAAATAAGGCGCGCCTGAGTTAGCTGGCTCAGTTTGGCCGCCGTCGCAACTGCTTGGTAGCGTGGGTGCTGCTCTTGCTTATAGCTACTCTCGTGGCACTCGTCGATCACGATTAAACCAAGCTGGTGAAGCGGTAGGAACAGGCTAGAGCGAGGGCCTACCACTACCCGCGGCTGACCGGCCACCGTGGCGGCAGCAGCATCCCGCCAAATGCGATCGCGCTGAGCCTCGGTAAGCTTGGAATGAGTGGTGAGTACGCGATCACCGAAGGCGGCTTCAAACTGGCTCACCACCTGCGGCGTCAAGGTGATCTCGGGCACGAGTACGATCACGCTCTGGCCAGTCGCCAGCGCCTCGGCCGTCAGCTCCAGGTACAGTCGCGTTTTTCCCGAGCCAGTCACGCCTTGCAGTAGATGGCCAAGCTTGGCGGAGCCACGAATGGCCGCCAGTACCGTTGCTTGGTCGGCGGTGAGGGGCGCGGGCGGTACGCCCGCGCCCGGCCCGGGATCTTTTGCGGCGCGAGTTCGCCGTGCCTTGGCCAGCCCAGTGGGCAAAAACGTCGTCCAGACGGCGCTGGGGCTGGCCGCGTAGTACTGGCTCATCCAAGCAGCCAGCTCCTGCAGATAGCTCGGCACGGCTGGCACGTCGAGTATCTGGTCGATGGCCTTGGTGGCAAAGCTGGGCTTATTGGCTACCAGTGCCGTCACTACACCTAGGCTGTGCCGTCGTCCAATTGGTATTGCCACAATACTGCCTAGCGCAATCTCTATTTCGGCGTGATAGGTAAATGCCCGTGCCGCACCGGTATACACCAGCGGTGTTACGAGATAGTAGCTCCGTGCCTCAGTCATGCCTTTATTATACCGTTATCGACAAGCCTGATTGACGTTATTTGATATTCACGCTAGAGTAGCCCCCGGCCACGTACCAACCCAGCTCGGAGGGATTGTGACTATTCAGATTCTACTAGCTATCCGAAGCAACGCCTTGAGGAAAGCTTGTATCCAGAGCTGTTATGCCGTCTGGAATAGTCCAGAGATCGTTCAAGCTTCTTCGCTTGAGCAGCTCAAGAGGCACATCAAGACGGGATCCTGGCGGCTTGTAGTGGTGTCGGACGATTTGGCTAGCAAGGCCAAGCTCCTCCCGCTTCTGGGCCAAATGCGCGAGTCATCGGCTATCGGCCGGCTCATTTGCGGTGTGAGCAACCCGGTGAGCTGGGTAACGTTTGCCGCGGCCGGGGGTGACCATGTTTGTCTTCGTCGTAGTCTGACGCGGCGTATTCGGAGCGTCGCATAGCTATCACCTTGGTTACCTTAGCCGGCTTGAGCTTATTGCTCGAGCCGGCTTTTATTACGGCTGGTATTCCTGTTATGCTACTAGTATGTACTTCCATGACCGGGCCGAGGCTGGCGATCTGCTGGCAAATGAGCTGACCGAGTACCGCTATGAAAATACGGCGGTATTGGCGCTATCCCCTGGCGGCGTGGTAGTAGGCGAACAGATTGCCCGGCGTCTTCATACTGCCCTGTCGCTTTTGCTCACGTCGCGTATCACTGCGCCAGGCGATGAGTCATTGGTGCTCGGCACCCTTGACCAGACCGGGCTTTTTACCTATAACTCCATGATTGCCGCTGGCGAGATGGAAGAGTACATGGAAGATATGCGTGGTTATGTCGAAGAAGAAAAATTGCATAATATGTACCAAATGACCACCGTGGTGGGGGAGCACGGTCTGGCCGATCCTGACCAGCTGGCTGGTCGCAATATTATTATTGCGACAGATGGAGTCAAGAATGGTCTATCATTTGACGCAGCCCTGCACTTTTTGGAACGAATTCGCGTAGAAAAAGTGATTGCGGCCATCCCTGTGGGCCCGGCTGACGTAATCGAGCGGCTGGAGCCGTTGGTGGATGAGCTGCATTACTTATATATTCCTGAGAATTTTTTAACCGTGTCACATTACTATACCGATGAGCCCAAGATTGATCCGAATAGCGTGACCGAGCGGATCGATAACGTCGTAGCCCGCTGGATCTAGATAAAAAGAAAGAAGGGCCGGAAGAGCGAAGCTCTTCCGGCCCGTAGGTGGCGCTAGTGATGGCGCCGGGTGTGCAGCTGGGGTCGTTGCCCGACCAGGTAGACCGACAGGCCGAGGTAGCTCCCGTCCTGCAGACTCGTACTAGCCAGGTACTCCTCGGCTACCATGTGACCGCCGGCGCCCTGGAAGGTAACGAGCCGCAGGGGCTTTGGTTCGTCCCATTCGCCGCCGTAGACCAGGCCGCCGGGCGCGGTGGTGATCTCGTGGGCCGTGCCGGTCGCCTTGAGCGCGGCAACGAAGCCGTCGCAGCGCTCCCAGCCGTAGGTACCGTAATCGCTTGCCATGGTTGCTCCCTGGGGGTTGGCGACCTCGCCAATCGAGGCCGGTTAATTAGATGGTTGCAAGGAACCAACCCAATACCAGGAATGCAGATGGCAGTGATCAGAAGATCGCTTCAAGCAGAGCTGCGATTGCCGCGCCAATCACATCGGCCCAGCTGTCGCTACTGTCGCCAGAGCGAAATGAGCGACGCTTGGATGGACGGGAAGCAATGGTGTCGTTCCTACGCCGACGCTTGCGGAACATGAGCAATCCTCTCGGTGAGTCGAGTGCGGATATCTTATCTATTATAG
>JARIHM010000068.1 GCA_029288275.1 Candidatus Saccharimonadota bacterium
GGTTGGGATCAAGCGTGGTGATAACTTTCCAACCGCCGTTATCTACGGTGGCGGCCGTATACTTGTCTTCGAGCTGAGCTAGAAGCGTGTTGACGAAGTTGGGCGCTGTAATGCTGGAGTAGAAGGCTGGGGCTTTATTGATGGCTAGAGCCGGATTATTGGACGTAGTGGTATCGAGCATGTTTAAGTTCCACTTGGCAGCATCGGCTTCGGCCTGAGTAGTGTAGCCCTGCTGCGCCATCTTATCGAGGATGAGCGCCTGGCGATCAAGGAGTGCCTGCTTATTCTCGCCATAGGGACTGTAGTAGCTAGGCGCATTGGGGATAGCAGCTAGGAGGGCTGACTCACCCAGATTGAGGTGCTGGGCGCAGTTCACTTTTCCGTATTTATCCGAGAAGTAGGTTCGGCAAGCAGCTTCAATGCCATAGGCCTGGTTACCGTACGGAATCTCATTCAAGTAGAGCTTGAGGATGTCATCTTTGGAGTAGAACTGATTGATTTCAATGGCCAGAATCAGTTCTTTAATCTTGCGACTAATGGAATGCTGGTCGGTCAGCAGGGCATTCTTAACGTACTGCTGGGTGAGCGTGGAGCCGCCGCCGGCTGAGGGATTATGAGTAATAACGCCGTAAATGGCCCGCGCAATACCCGTGACCGAGAAGGCGCCTTCCTTATAGAAGTTCTTATCTTCAATGGCAATGGTGGCGTGCTTAACGCTGTCTGGCATCTGATTGAAGTCGATCAGCAGCCGGTTTTGATCACCGTGCACCTCATACAGCTTGGTGCCGTGGCCGGGGTTGGTTAGCTCGTCGCGAGCGTAGAAAGTAGTGGTAAGGCCAATCTTACCGTTATTAAGCTTGCTGGGGGAGGGTAGATCTTTGGCGTACCACAAGAAAACCAAAAAGATAAATAAGGCGCCCACGCCAGCCAGCTTGCCGAGACGGACGAGGCCAGCCCGGCTGATCCAATAGGAGCGGAAATAACGCGGGGTAAAGGACAAAAAGAACCGTTTGACATGACCCTTGAGCCCAGGCGTTTGATCCTGAATAGGCTGAGCGGGCCGGCGAGTACGGACGCGACGTGTAGGCATAGTCCCTCTGACTAAAGTGATAATGCTTCACCTATTATACCAACTTTTGCTGAGAGTTGGGTGAGTTTATGAAAGCGTCTACGCATGGTATAGTGCTTCCCGGTTTGCAACCAAAGAAACTACAGTCTCAAAGTACAAATGAAGGGCAAGCAATGTGCGGCAAGCCTGAGCTTACAGACTGGGAGCGCCACGTCCGGGCCGTTGCCAAGGAGCGTGGCGACACCGGCAGGTCACCAAGTCTCCAAACGCTCATCAAGGCCCGGCAGACCTGGCCTCCGTCTCAGGATAAGTAGCCTTGGTTTTACTCTGGTCGGCCACTGCGTTTACGCGGTGGCCGACCTTTCCCGTCTCTGGCCGGCGGTGGCTGGGTCTGTTAAACTAAGGCCCATGGACTCGATCGACGAACTACTTTCCCGAGGTGTAGAGCAGATTATTGGCCGCGAGGAGCTGGAAGAGGCTCTCAAGAGCGGGCGTAAGCTCCGGCTCAAATTTGGCGTAGATCCTACCCGGCCAGACATCCACATTGGCCACTCGGTGGTGTTTCGGGTTTTGCGCCGCTTTCAGGAGCTGGGTCACACGGTTATTTTTCTGATTGGTGATTACACTACCAAAATCGGTGATCCCTCTGGCAAGAGTAAAACCCGGCCCATGCTGACCGACGAAGAGATCAAGGGTAATGTGCAGACCTATCTCGACCAAGCCGGTCTGCTGCTCGACATTAAAAAGGCTGAGATCCGCTATAACAGTGAATGGCTGGGCAAGCTTGATTTTAATGGTTTGATTGCTCTGGCCTCCAAGATGAGCGTGGCCCAGGTAATTGAGCGCGAGGACTTTAAAAACCGCTTGGCAGGTGGTCAAGAATTGGCGTTGCATGAGCTCTTATACCCCCTTATGCAAGCTTACGACTCAGTGATGCTCGAAGCTGATGTAGAGTTTGGCGGTAACGACCAGTTGTTTAATATTATGGCTGGCCGGGCGCTCCAAAAGAAACTCGGCCAACGGCCCCAGGTGGTCTTTATTATGGAATTGCTTGTGGGTCTCGACGGCACCAAAAAGATGAGTAAGAGCCTCGATAACTACGTGGGCGTGACCGATGAGCCGGTTGATATGTACGGTAAGGTGATGAGCCTGCCTGACAATTTGATCGCACCTTACTACAAGCTCTGCACTGATATTCCGCTGGCTACGATCGATGGCCTGGTAAAGACTCTGGCCGAGGGCGCTAACCCCCGCGATTCCAAGGCCAGCCTGGCGCGGGAAATCGTGCGTCAGTATCACGGTGAGACCAAGGCGCTCGCGGCCGAGGAGGCCTGGAATAAGCAATTCCGCGAGGGTGGGCGGCCGCAACACATCGAGGAGTACGCCGTCGAGGATGCGCACATGAGTCTGGTCGATCTGCTCGTAGCGAGCGGTCTGGCCGCGAGCAAGGGTGAGGCTCGCCGGCTGATTGAACAGGGCGGCGTACGGCTCGACGATACCGTGCAGACGTCTGAGGCTGAGCCGGTATTCGCTAATCATCAGATCTTGCAGGTGGGCAAGCGCCGCTACCTCAAGCTACGGGTCAAGTAATGCACGACTGGCGTCAGCGGCCGATCGGCTCCCTCAAGGGGGTCGGGAAGGCCGTCGAAGAGAAGCTGGCCCGCCTGGGCATTTATACGGCTGGTGATTTAATCTCACACTATCCGCGCCGGCACGAGGACTTTTCGCAGATTGTGTCCATTCGGTCGATGCGGCCGGGTAATGTCACGTTTCGGGGCGAGATCGAGCGCGTAGCTGGCCGCTATGCCCGGGCCCGCAAGCTGCACGTAACCGAGGCTATTATTTCCGATGGTACGGGCACGGTAAAGGCCATTTGGTTTAACCAGGCCTATCTGGCTAAGTCCATTCCCACCGGTACGCCAGTACTGGTGAGCGGTGAGCTAAAGTTTCGCAATAATGACTTGGCTCTGCAATCGCCAGCCATTGAAGTGGTGGAGGCGGGGCGCGATACCAAGGATACGGCGCGCATTGTGCCAGTATATGGTGAAACCGAGGGGCTTACGAGCAAGCAGCTGCGCGGGCTGATTCAGCCATTGCTGCCGCTAGTGGCCTTAACCCCCGAGACACTGCCGGCCGAGGTCGTGACTGATAACCTGTCTC
>JARIHM010000075.1 GCA_029288275.1 Candidatus Saccharimonadota bacterium
ACGAGATAGGCTCCGGTCTCGTGGGCTCGGAGATGTGTATAAGAGACAGGGGCCGCGTGGGTATTTACGAAGTATTTTCAATGACCGAGGCTATGGAGAAGCTTCTATTGCAGCATGCTACTACGAGTGAAGTGCAGAACCAGGCTCAGGCTGATGGTATGCTAACGATGAAGCAAGATGGATACCTTAAGGTACTCAACGGCCTCACGACGATCGAAGAAGTTGCGCGCGTCGCAGCAGATTTCTAGCAATTAAAAACACCCCCAAGCCCAGGCGGACTTGAGGGTGATCATTACACCAAAGTACGATCGCGGGGTGGCGTAATTACAGGGTCGGGTTCAGGATCAGGCTGGCAATGGCCGCCCCCGCCGCGAGGATGGCACCAGGGGCACCAGGGTCGGAATCGATTGTGAGTGGCCATGATATACGCATAGGCCAAGAACAGGCCGTAAGCACTGGCGAGCGGAAACTTAACATACCCATCTAGGCTCAAAGAGCCCAGTAAAAAGCACGCAGCAGTATCGGCGTACATAATGGCAAGGATCACGCGGGGGCGATGAGCCATCCAGAGCACTCGATGATGCTTTGCTGCTTGTTCGGTGATATCCAGTGGCATCTGACGAATGCAGCGCTCGCACAATCGCCGGTCATGGTAGAGGCCGATCGTTAGGTGAAGGATGGCGAAGCCAATGTAGCAGAAGAGAGCAGCATCCTGCCATCCGCTGGAGATTGGCAGTAAGAGCACTACCATCATGCCGAAGTTGATAATATAGCGCAGGTATTTGGACCAGTGGCCTACTCGCATAAGTAGGTCGTGAAAGCGTGGCTCTCCAGCCGCAGAAGGGGATATGGCAAAGGGCATGAACTCACCTCAAACAATTGGGTTAAGCTCCTGCATAGTTATAACAGAATGAAAAAGGCCCCGCCAGGACGTTCCACGGTATGTGGAATTCGTCCGGCGGGGCCGGGGGCCTACATGATCGCGCAGATCAGCAGGCCGTAGATGTGGTCAGGCGTGGTGCGGGCCTCGTAGGCCACCACCCGGGCGAGCGAGGCCTCCAGCTCGGAGATCTCGGCGTTGTTCGCCAGGCTGGCCGAGGTTTCTACCTCCACTTCTTCCTCGTGGGAATCGTAGCGACCCTCCTCAAGGTTCTCGGTGAAGTAGCGCAGCCGAACCACGACTGCCCTCCGGGACTGCTGGGCCAGAGCCAACACAGTGGTGCTCCTCTCATTTCTGAAGGGTGACGGCCAGCTTGACGCCGGTCGGGACATCACGGGGGCCCTGCACGAACGTGTAATTGCCGGGCGGTAGGGCGGTAGTGCGGGTGCCTGTGGGCTGGTTGTTGTCGAAGCTCCGAGTAACCTGGATGATGGTGCCATCAACCTCCTTGCCGCTGCCGTCGACGAGCGCCAGATTGGTGCTGTTGCCGCCACCGGTTACTTCGAACCGGGTGCTCGCGTCGGCCGACGGTTCGGTGATGGCGAGCGAAGTGCTGCCATTCGCGTAGGCCAGCTGTCCCTGATCGTTCAGCGTGAGCTTGACCACGTTGGCAACTCCCAGAGAGGTTGACCGAGGTAGACCGCAGCCGGACGCTAGCGCCAGTGAGCCTATCAGGGCTAAGCCCGCAATGATGAGCCGATGCATGCTGCATCTCCGGTTGTGAGGAACAGTTCAGACGGATGAAGTTTAGCATACTATGCAATATAAGTCAATTAAAGCAAGGATATTGAATGCAAAAAAACGCGGGCTGTGTTATCGCAGCCCGCGCCTGATGAGGCGGATCTCCCGTTATCCGAGTATTACCGGAGTGGCCCATTTGCCACTGCGGTAGCTTGCTCGGCGAGCATTGAACTCGGCCTTCTCGGACAATTGTACCCACCAGAGGTACAGTGCCTGAGCTTTGTCCCCAGCAAAGCCAAACGCATCGATACCCGGCAGCCAGGTATAAGGCACATCTCGCCCGTTCTGCTCACGCATGAGCGTGGGGTGGAGGCCGTAAGCGCTCATCAGCTCAAGCTGTGCGAGTGTCTCGTGTGCCGCGTGAGCCTGCCGGCGAGTCTCTGCCAGGGATCGCTCATCCCAGAACTTTCTTTCGCTCTGAGGTTTCCAGTGGGCGACTAGATTGATCCGTACCAGGTTGATTCCGTATGAGTAGGAGCGAACGTTGAAGTCCAGGAGTCGCAGGCTGCTTGTGTCGTATACCTTACGTTCACTGCGAGGCTGCTCGCCGGCGATGACGCGCCACCACATCTCCAGGGTTTCCCGGAGGGAGCCGAACTCCACATGCAGCACAGTCAGATCGTCAATTCGTTGCTGGCGGCTGGTTTCCTCCAGCGAGAACGCCTGGGTTAGCTCATTCTCGGTCAAGCGGCTATCCCAGTAAGTGGTGTTGTACTGGCGCAACAGCGCTAACTGCTCGTCGAGCGATAGCAGCAGTCGGCTGTAGTGCTCGACATCGGCCTGGATTGGCATGATTCACCCCTCATACAGTTGAAGGTACACAGAGATGCTCGAGTATTGTTGTACATAGAGCTGCATCTGTCAATGAAGGGCAAGGGTAGGCTACTGCCTATACAACGCGATCCCTCTTGTGCTTTAATAGACCCAACGAGAGGTGATACGTGGAGAAGACCGAACTCAAAATTGAAGTTTTGCTGGAGCAGGTAATCCGCTTGGATGCGTCCGACCTGCACCTTCAGGCCGGGCTGCCACCCATGCTGCGCGTGGATGGCGCCTTGCGGCCGGTTGAAGATGCGGCAGTGCTGGAGCCAACCGATGTTGAGCGCTTAACGTATTCATTGCTCGATGACGATCAGAAAGAGATTCTCATTAAGGACAAGGAAGTGGACTTTTCGTTCGCTTTTGGTACGTATGGCCGCTTCCGGGTGAATGCCTTCCACGAGCGGGGTAATGTGGCAGCAGCTTTGCGGCTTATCCCAGCCAAAATCCGCACGCTGGAAGAGCTACAAATGCCCAAAGTGCTGCAGGAGTTTACGAAGTTCCCGCGCGGTCTGGTGCTGGTAACCGGCCCAACTGGCTCGGGTAAGAGCACCACGCTGGCCGCTATGGTCGATATGATCAACACCGAGCGGTCGTGCCATATCTTGACGATTGAAGACCCTATCGAGTACGCCCACCAGAGCAAAAAGAGCATCGTGGTGCAGCGCGAGATTCACTATGACACCTACAGCTTTGCCGCAGCGTTGCGGTCCAGCTTGCGCCAGGACCCGGATGTGGTACTGATTGGTGAGATGCGCGACCTGGAGACGATTGCCGCGGCTGTAACCATTGCCGAGACTGGCCACTTGGTGCTGGCCACGCTGCATACCAACAGTGCGGCGCAGTCAATCGACCGTATGATCGACGTCTTCCCGCCGCATCAGCAGCAGCAGATCCGCGTGCAGTTGGCCGGCATGTTGCAAGGCGTGGTGAGCCAGCGGCTGGTGCCGAGCATTGGCGGCGGGCGCGTAGTGGCGGCCGAGATCCTGGTGGCCACGGGCGCAGTACGCAATATTATCCGGGAGGGCAAGACGCACCAGCTGGATGCGGTGATTCAGACCGGGGCCGAATTTGGCATGCAGAGCATGGACCGTACGCTGGTGCAGCTGATCCAGCAGGGCAAGATTAGCTACGACGAAGCCAAGAACTTTGCTATTGATATGACCGAGCTTGATCGTTTGATGCGGGGCTAAAAGCAGCGTTCCCTCAGTAAAAAACGACTCCGACCGGAGTCGTTTTTTGTAGGCGCTAGCCTCGGCCTAGCAGCCGGTTTACAGTGCGGGCGAGACGGCTCTTGGGCTTGGTGGGGGCTTGCTGCTGGAGTTCAGCCAGCCGGCCAAGCGGCACGGTCTTTTGCGCGAGCTTAGTTTGGCGGCCAAATAAGCCGGCCTTTACTCGCTTTGTTACTGTAGCCCGCCCATCCTTAATTTCTTGGATCCGCCAATTGGCCTCTACATGGCCACCGGATTCTGGTGAGCGCTGTACATGTACGAATTGGCCAGCTAGCAGGCCCTCTTGCTGGGCCTTGGCATAGTTGATTGCTTCGCGGCCGTTGCGAGGTACAAAGGTACCGGCTGACTGCTCGGGCTGTTCGGACTGGAGCCTGCCATACTGCGGCGTGGGGTGCTCAAGCTGGCCAGAAAAGCGCGGAAAGTCTGCGCGGTCGGGTGCAAGCTTGGCCTCCTGTACGGCGGCCCGGGCGGCTTGAGCGCGTTCGTGCTGCTCTGGCAACTCAGGCGGCAGGGGAGCGAAGCCTTCTTGATCCGGACTAACAGCCAGGCCGATCCGTAGCTCCGGACTGCGGCCAGGCCGCGTCATTTCGTGAGCCGCTGTGGATACGTTACCCTCCACCGTTAGCATCACGCCGGGATCTTTGGTGGGTATAAACAGCGTATCCCCCTGGCGGTAGGTGTCATGGTAAATACCAGGCTCATTGGCTGAAATTTCGGGCAGGTCCCTTTGCTCTAACATCTGAGCAAAGCGGTGCGGATTCTCTTGGCCGGTGCCGAGCGCCAGATTAACCTCTTCCCAGATGGCCCGATCCGCGGCTCTGTCGTTGGCATAGTCGGTTTTTAGATGGAGGTCAAAGTTGATCGTCTCGCGCATCACTTGGTCCGTCTCGGCGACCTGATCAAGGCCGCTCATGAGCCGCTGCTTGGCCTGCTCAAAGGCCGGGAGCTCATGCTGGCTGAGTGTGGATTCAACCCGGCTCATCATTTCGCGCATAAGCTCAGCTCGCGGCGCTAGGGTCTGCTGTCGCTCGGCCGTAGCTCTGGCCCGGGCCGTCTCGGACTCAGGGTTCAGGCGGTCATGAATGCGCGCCGAGCGCTGCTCAGTGGTCTCGTGTTCTGGAATTGGGTGATGCGATTCCGGCATCATAATTCTCCTTGTGCTTATCATACCGCAACAGCTCGTCATATTGGCAAAGACGCGGTATTATAGACATAACCGTTATGGTCAATGGAGTGTCATGCTAACCTTTGTTTACACTGCGCACAAGACTGATACCAGTGAGCTGGTCAAGGCCGAGGTGCAGGCCGAAAATGAGCGCGCTGCGGCTAAGCTCCTAATGAGCCAGGGCTTGTTTCCAATTACCATCGAAAGTAAGGAAGAGTCGGGTATTCTGGCCAAGAGTGGCTTGGGTAAGCGAGTTAGCTCCAAAGACCGCGTCATTTTTACGCGCCAACTATCCACGCTGATTAATGCCGGCTTGCCGCTGACGCAATCATTGCGCACGGTACAGGAGCAGATTTCGAACAAAAATCTGCGCGATATTGTGACGGAAGTGCTGTCCTCGGTGGAGGCAGGTACGAGTTTGAGCCAGGCCTTTGCGGCTCATCCGGGTGTCTTCAACAACGTGTACGTATCGTTGGTAGCTGCCGGTGAGGCTTCGGGCTCGCTCGACAAAGCCCTGGACCGCATCGCTTATCAGCAAGAGAAAGACGCCGCAATTTTGAGTAAGGTTCGGAGCGCGCTGGTGTACCCGGTGATCGTGCTGGTGGTGATTCTGGCTGTGCTTATTTTCATGCTCACCACGGTGCTGCCGCAGGTGGGCGGCTTGTACAAAGACTTGCACCAGTCACTGCCGGTGCTGACGCAGGTATTGATTGCTATTTCTAACTTTATTTTGAATTTCTGGTGGCTGTCGTTGCTGATTTTGGTTGGTGTGGTGTTTGGCATCCGGGCTTGGGTCAAGACATCGTCTGGCCGGAGCTCGGTGGACAGTTTCAAACTGCACATGCCGCTGTTCGGCCAGATCTTCCGCAAGGTGTACATGGCGCGGTTCTCGCGCACGCTTGGTACCATGCTCAATAGTGGTATTCCGATGCTGGAGGCACTGCGGATCGTGAAGGAATCGATTGGTAACGTGCACGTAGAGGAGACGCTTGAGAAGGCCATGGGCAGTGTGAAAGGTGGCAAGGCGCTATCGTCAACGCTGGAGAACCAACCTACCTTCCTGAGCCTGGTGCCGCAGATGATCAAGATTGGTGAGCAGTCTGGCGCCATCGACCAGATGCTCGACCGCGTGGCATCTTACTTTGAAAATGAGGTAGATGAAGAGGTGAAGAATCTCTCAACCACGATTGAGCCGCTCCTGATGGTGGTGCTGGGTGTGGTGGTTGGTGGTGTGATTGCAGCCATCTTGCTGCCGGTGTACTCGCTGGTGGGTTCGGGCGGAGTGAATAATCTGCACTGATTTCGGCAATCACCGAGTAACATTTTCAAACCGCGGAACTCGCTTCGCAGAGGCAATCCTCGTTTGAGAAGCATTACCTGGCGACGCCAACTCGCAGCTTGACGCTGCAAACGCAAGCAGCTAAGG
>JARIHM010000136.1 GCA_029288275.1 Candidatus Saccharimonadota bacterium
GCTTCTTAGTATTGGCCACGATTGCGCTTTTTGCCTTCTACTTTGGTAATAAGCGGGCAGCCAGTGGTCGCCAACGGCTCATTCAGGAGCTCTTTATTGTTGCAGGTACCCTCTTCTCGCTCAGCGATTTTATTGTCGGCCCGGTCTCCAAGCGGCCCGACGGTGGCACAGATGTAGCGCCAGGAAGTCTTTATGTGATCTACCCTATCCTGGTATTGCTACTCTTTGGCCTGGCCTGTTTTTACCTTTGGCGGGCGGCACGTAACGCCGGCACCAACATCCGGTTACGTACTCAAGCGCATCTCATCATGTTTGGCCTCGCCGGTTTTATTATCCTAGCCCTGCTCACCAACATCGTCATTCCGGCCATTACCGGAAACTGGGCAATATCGCGCATCGGGCCGCTCCTGACCGTCTTTTTAGTAGGCTCTGTATCATACGCAATTGTGAAACACCGGCTTTTTGATATTCGACTTATCGTAGCTCGCTCAGTCGCATATGTGCTGCTCCTGGGTACACTAACGGGTTTGTATGGGCTGAGCATCTTTGCATTCAGCCGCCTCTTTATCGCTCACAGCGGTATTACAGCGGGAGAAATGGCGATTGCCATCGCTTTAGCACTCCTTTTAGCAGTAACATTCCAGCCACTCCGCAGGCTTTTTGAAAAGCTCACCGACCGGCTTCTTTTTCGCAATGGTTATGATACCCAGGTGGTCCTCGACAATATTAGTAGCGTCCTCGCAGCAGAACTCCTGCTTGACCGCCTGCTCGAGCGCGGCATGCGGGAAATCTGTCATCATATGCGCTTAAGTGGTGGCGCTTTTATTATTCTGGAGCAGGGCAAAGTTTATAAAACTGCGGGATTTTTAAGTATGGCTCGCCAGGACATCTCTGTAAACGAGGCACTTAAGCTACCGCGCACTACGCTCGTTGCCGATGAGCTGGATGATGGCCTAACTAAGGACTTCTTAGTTAATCACGGTATTCGGGTTTCCCTACCGCTACGCACACGCGAAGGGCTCGTGGGTTATCTGTTTGTGAGCGACAAGCTCAATGGTGCTGTTTACTCATCCCAGGATGTAGGGGTGCTGGAGATCTTACGCAAAGAGTTTGCTATCGCGATCGTAAACGCCAAGGCCTACGCTGAGATCTCACGTTTTAACCAGACGCTGCAAGAGCGCGTACATGAGGCTACGCACCGACTGCAGATCGCCAATCGTAACCTCAAAGTGCTTGATAAAGCCAAAGACGACTTCATCTCGATGGCCTCGCACCAGCTAGGCACACCGCTCACGGCCATTACTGGCTATTTATCAATGGCGCTCGACGAAGATAATGGCTCGCTCACCATGCAGCAGCGCGAATATGTTAACTTTGCGCTCGAGGCAGCCGAGCGGCTCGTAGCGATGTCGAGCGATCTCCTCAACGTATCGCGCTTGAGTGCAGGCCGGTTTATGATCCAGCGCCAGCCCGTCGATCTGGTACAGTTAGCCGATCAGGAGGCGCAACAATTACGGCCGGCGGCCGAGCGAAAGGGCTTAACATTCACCTTTATACCACCGGCCGAGCCTCTGCCCAAGCTCCAGCTCGACGAGAGCAAAACTCGCCAAGTCATCATGAATTTCATCGATAATGCCATCTACTACACCGAGCATGGTGGCGTCACCCTCGCTATTAAGCGTGAAGGCAAGATGGTATCGCTCACCGTTACCGACACCGGCATTGGCGTGCCGGCTGACGAGCAAGGTAAGCTATTTGCTAAATTTTACCGGGCCGATAATGCGAAAGCCGAGCGCCCCGACGGCACCGGTCTAGGTCTGTACCTAGCCAAGCGGGTTATCGAGGACCAAGGCGGCGAGCTTATCTTCCAATCGCAGGTTGGCCAGGGCAGCACCTTTGGATTCCGTCTGCCTATCGCCACGCCGGCCGAAATACCCCGGCACAAGGCTAGCGAATAACCATTACCGTAAACAACGGAATGTAGCCCAGGGCCATCAGAGTACTCAACACTACGGTATGAGTGGCCTTATCCGGATGCACCTTGAGCACTGTAGCAAATGCTACCGTATCCGAAGCCACCGGCACTACCGATAAGAGCAAGATAGCCCGATGCACTAGCGGGCTAAACAAATGCCAGATGGACTGATCGAGCTCTACCACCACCAGCGCCAGGAGCGGAAAACAGATGAATTTGGCCAGCAGGGCTCCAGCCACAAACCGGCGGTCAATTCGCACCCGCGCCGCCTGTGCAAGCCCCAAGCCGATGATAAGCATACCCAGCACCACATAGGCGCCTTTAAAATAATCGGCCACGTTCATAAGTGCCGGCGTCATATGATATCCCAGCCGCAGACAGATTGCCCCAGCCACAAACGCCCACATTACCGGATTGCGCAACACCCTCGCGATGGCCGCCCGCGGCGTAGCCTGGTGCCGGGCCATAAAATAGTAGCCGAGGGTATACTGAAATAGGTCCAGCCCAATGGAAGCCACAATCGCCACATTCAGCGCGGCCGGACCGAGCACCGCCAACACTAGCGGCAGCCCAAAGTATCCGGTATTACCCGAACCAGCTGCAAACCCTAGCACACTGCGCTCTGAATGGCTGTATACAAACCGCCCCAGCCCATAAAACACGGTGGCTATTACACAGCCCATCGTAAAAAATAGCGGCACCAGGAGCAGGTTGTGCTGCTCTATCGGCGCCGAGACCAGACTGCCAAAGAAGACAATCGGCGTCACCACATACAGGAGCAGATTAGCCACACTTTCGCGTTGTAGCTCCAGCTGCCGGCCCGCCAGATATCCCAAGCCAATTACCCCGTATAACGGCATAATTTTGCCCAACACTAAAAATAGGTCCGAGACCATATGCAGATTCCTTTGGTTTTTGATGATGGCGAGGGAATGTGCCAAGCGGCACACCAAGAAAAACTATAAACTAAGCCTTTTGCAGCTGGCTATTGGCGGGATTGCTAATTTTTTGTGGATAACCATAAGTACTTTGTTGGTATAGCCGGAACATTCCTAAGCACAACCAGTTTAGTGATATCATAAAGGTATGAATGCAACTCCTCCTCAACCTCTGGGTCGAATTCTTCTGGTAGAAGACGACATCACTCTAGCCAACCTCTACCAAATGCGTCTTGAAACTGAGGGGTTTCAGGTGCGTCACTGCAGCAACGGCGAGGACGCCCTGCAGATGGCTAAAGCCTACCAGCCTAACCTCATCTTGCTCGATATCATGATGCCGGGCCTGAATGGCTTTGATGTACTCGATATCCTTCGTCATACGCCGGGCCTGGAGAAAACCAAGATCCTCATCCTGTCGGCGATGGGCCAGCCCGCTGACCAAGCCCGCGCTAAATCGCTGGGCGCCGACGATTACCTCATTAAATCGCAGGTAGTGATTGCCGACGTTATGGCTCGCATCCGTCACCACCTTAACCTGCCCGCTGCTCCAGCCGCCTAGAAACAAGGCCCACGCCTATGGACTTTGCCGCCAACCGGTTCGATAAAGATAGCTACTATGAGCGTATTACCCGCCTGACCCGTTGGCTGGTAGTATTAATTGTGGTGGTGAGTTTTCCGTCCGACCATCCCAAAGCCTTCCTGGTTGATCTAATGCTGGCCATCGCTTGTCTTTACAACCTCACGCGCTACCTCCCCATTCTCATGAACTCACGGATATGGTCATCGGCCACCGGTGCCATTGTGGTGGATAACGTGCTCGTAGGCGGTTTTTTGTATCTCATCGGTAATATTTCTACGCCCTACTCTATTTTCCTTATCCTTATTAGTGTTGGAGCACTCTTCCGGCGGGGCTTGTGGGGCCTGGTGGGCACGTTGGCTTTTCAAACGCTGGTGATCACGGGCATTCTATTCCATCCTAGCAGTGATATGGTTACTCTGGGCCGGGTGCCTACGGCATTGGCCGCCATCTGCGGTTTGTTTACGCTAGGTTTCCTCGTAGAGCGCCTCACTCATGGCGAGCGTGACGAAGAGCAAGGACTGCTAGAGCTCAGCAATTCCATGCGTACCGAACGTGAACGCCTGCTCGTGCTCATTAATAATCTCACCGAAGCTGCCTTTGTAATCGATCAGAACGGCCAGATTCTGTTCTATAACGCTGGTGCCCTGGCTCTACTCAATACCAACACCGAGCTGCAAGGCCATAATCTCAACAAGCTATTACCACTCCAGAACAACCGCGAAGAACCTACTGAGATTATCAAGCTTGCTCAGCTGGCAGAGGCTAGTAGCCGGCACCGCACCGATCTCACCTACCAGGGCTCTGATGGTCAAACTATTCGACTCGATCTCAACATTGCGCCAGTACGAGTAGCCGACCATCGCCACACTATGCTCAACTACGTGGTGCTCTGCCGCGACATCACCAAAGAGAAGTCGCTCGACCAGCAGCGCGATGAGTTCATTGCCGTGGCCTCACACGAGCTGCGCACGCCGCTGGCCATTACCGAGGCCGCACTCTCGGGTGCGCTACTGCCGCAGATGAAGGCTTCGCCGCAGCTTAAACAACTCATTGATCAAGCCCACCGCAACGTTGTCTTCCTGGCTGGGCTGGTGCAAGACCTCACTACCATCGCTGAGGCTCATAATGACGCTATTCAGATCGAGCTCAAGCGCATTGACGCGCACACGTTACTCCAGCAACTAGCCGAGGACTATCAGGCCCAGGCCGATGCTAAGCACCTTAAGCTCAGCGTGATGGTGGCACCCAATACGCCGCCGGTTCTGGCTACCGAGCGGCATATTCACGAGATTCTCCAAAACTACCTTGTTAATGCCTTCAAATACACCCACCAAGGCTCAGTTGAGCTCCGTGCGGAAACTGGTGACACCGGCGGAGTGCGGTTCAGCGTGCGCGACACCGGCATTGGTATCTCGGCCAGCGATCAGCCACATTTGTTTAGTCGATTTTATCGTTCTGAAGACTACCGCACCCGCGAGACCGGCGGTACCGGCCTGGGACTCTACCTGTGCCGGGAATTAGCCCAGCGCATGAACGGCCGGGTATGGGTAGAAAGCACGCTGAATGAAGGCTCTACCTTCTATTTGGAGGTGCCCCCGGTCAGTCAGCTCCAGCGCGACAGCAGCGAGGTCGTTAAGGCCGAGGTGTCGGACATTGTATCTGAACTCTAGAGTGAAGCGGCTGGCGCAGCCGGAGTAGGTTGTTTAGCCAGGCTAAGCTCTTCTTCGGGCCGATACACGACACCTGCCCCTACCAAAATAATGCTTAAAATACTAAAGACATCGGCTACCATGTAAGCCTGCCAGTTCCAAGCAATATCATGGAGCGGACCGGCCGTCATCAGCACAAAGAAACCAATACCCAGTAGGAACGACCGCACCCGCCGCGGACCATGGCTCCGGAAGGCGTTAATAATAAATAATACCGCCGGCGGCAGTACCGTCAGCGCCGCAAACAGACCGATAAATGCCCCCACCACCGGCGAAGCATTAAACTGCGTCAGATGCTGCGCGTAGTCGTATGACGGCTGCCGGCCAAAGATCATAGTGGCGGCATTCACAATCGTAATCAGCACAATCAGTACCGAACCCACCACAATAATGAGCGGCTCTTTGGGTGCCAGTCGGGGCAGCATGAGGAACATCATGCGCGCAATGGCGATAAAGGCCAGGTACAAGAAGATATGCCCAAAGGTGTAGCCAATGGCCATATACAGCGGAAACTTGCTAGGATCAAGGCTAAGCCACAGGTGCGGCGCCCACATAATGGCAAAGAAAATGGCCATGTATAAAAAGAATGATCGCAGGAGTTGTACTGGTCGAAAAATCACCGCCTGACTCTGGCGCATGCGCCGGCCAGTAAAGATCCAGGCCGCCAGCATCACAATAACGCCAACGAGTGTAACAAGAGCCGTAAGCTGTAATTCCATAGTTTTTCCCTATTGCATAACCATTATACTACAGCTCATTCGGCGGCAGTGAGCCCTTTTAGGTCGTCCACTGGCCGGGCCCGTTCCCAGAGCAGCTCAAATAAGCGGCGTTGTCCATCAGCAATCTGTTGATTGTAGATTTCAATGCCAAACGCTTCATCATCACGCCAGTTCTGGTACGCCACCACATCGTCGTACACCACCATGCCATAGGTTATGGGGTAGACCGATTCCGGTAGGTAGCGAGACTCCCAATGCTGCAGCCGCTCATTCTGGCGTTTCGAGTACCAGGTTTGCTGACTACGGATGAAATGATCACCGATGAGACCGCGTGTGTGGACCTGCCGTTCGTTCATCCGCCGTACCCAGCGGTCAAAGAAGGCAGCATTGGCGCGGGTTTGCATATTCTCATAGAGAATTGCCACTGCCTCAGTGCGAGCCTTGGATTGGTTCCAATACATCTGGCGGAGCCCGTCAGGGCCTTCGTAAAACTGCACGCGAGTGGAAGCCGAGCTCATCGATTGGCGTGCCAGCGTCTGCTCAATAGCAGTAAGCTCATCCTGGAGCCCTCGCAATTCTTGCTCCTTGCGGCTTACCAGGATCCGTAGATTACCGATAGGAGCGGCCCGAAAGATACTGCGTTTATACTGCACTTCAACCTCAACCAGGCCAGATTGCTTCAGATGATCCATGAGGCGGTAAATGCGCGTACGCTCTACGCCGGCCGAGCGCGACAATTCCGAGATCGTCTGGGCGCCGCGGTGGTAGAGGGCTATATATAGGTCAGCAATCTCGGGCTCTAGGCCCAACTTTTGGAAATAATTTTTGATCAGCTCAGCTTCTTGGTCCATGTCTTAATTGTAGCAATTGTGCATATTTTGCACAACAAATTTTCATTTTTTAGCCTATGGCATACGATTCTGTTTGTAAGGATGAACAATCATCTACGTACCTTAAGCAGAAAAGGAGAACCACCGTGGCCCGCTATGGCCTGTGGACGCCCTACATCAATGAACCCAAGATGTTTGACTGGTATTCGTTGCCGGAGGAGCTTCAAGCCGAGCTGGACGCGTACGCGCCGGATGGTACGGAGCTCAATGCTATGGCCCCGGAACGATTCCGCAGTTTCTGCCACCAGGTGGTAGCCTACGCCAACGCCTCGGTGCCCGATCTGCCTGATCATGGGCCCAAGCACTTCCGCGAAGTCAAGGAGGCCGGTATGGCTGCGGCGGCAATGTACGAGCAGCTGACTGGCCGTTTCCTGCCGCTGGCCGTTAAGCAGGCGCTGGCCGCCGCGCTGTATCAGCACGATTGCCACCACGGCGGCAGCACCCTGCGCGCCGATGTGCGGACTCCGGCCCTGCTGTTCCGACCGGAGCTGGGCACGCGCGTGTCAGTAGAGTGGGTGTCGTCCCTGGCTATCAACGAGTTTGGCCAGCGCCACGATCTGCCCCTACCCTGGCGGATCTTCCAGATGATGGTGGTGTGGTGTTCCACCTTTGGTGGCAACCAGCCGCGCGCTCGCGAGCTGGGCATTCCTGATGTGCAGCCGGAAGGTCTGTGGGGCTGCCTCATGCGCGCCGCCGATGTGTGGCTGGCCCCGGACATTCGGGATTGCATCCGCAAGGCAGCGGCCGTCAAGTACGGCGAGGTGCCGATTGAGACTCCGCCCACGACGGCACGCGGCTTCATTGAGGCCCAGCTCGGCTTCTGCTCCTACGTGCGGCATTGCCACGACCGGCTGGACGAAATGGCCGGCGTGCCGGTAACCCGCGAGCTGGGCTGGCGCGATACCGTTCACCGCCACGAGATCACCTTCAGCCGCCTGCTGGCTGGTCGGGAGCCGGAGCTCATGCGGTTCACGGAGCAGCAGCTGGCGGCCTATTACCCGGTGGCTGCCTGATGCCTAAATGGGGGCGCCTGCGAGGGCTCATCCGCAAGTGCAAGTGCAACTGTAAGTGCAACCACCAGCGGCCGGATAACCCTAACGTTATCCGTTGCAACACCTGCCGTTGCCGCTGCCGCTCTAAAGACGGCCGCACCTGCCCGTGTTGCGGGGTTCAAGATCTGTCTCTTATACACATCTGACGCTGCCGACGACTAGTCGAGTG
>JARIHM010000141.1 GCA_029288275.1 Candidatus Saccharimonadota bacterium
ATCTACACTCGACTAGTCGTCGGCAGCGTCAGATGTGTATAAGAGACAGGTCTACACGCTTACCGAGCAGGTTCTGGCGGAACCGACCCTGCTTACCCTTGAGCATGTCAGACAGGCTCTTGAGCTTACGACGAGTGCCGGTGCTCGACACAGCGCGCTCACGGCGGGCGTTATTGTCAATCAGCGCGTCCACGGCCTCCTGCAACATGCGCTTCTCGTTGCGGCGGATGACTTCCGGCGCGTCGAGCTCAATCAGGCGCTTCAAGCGGTTGTTGCGGTTAATGACGCGGCGATACAGGTCATTCAGGTCCGAAGCCGCAAACCGACCACCGGCCAGCTGAACCATCGGGCGCAGGTCCGGCGGAATGACAGGCAGCTCGGTCATGACCATCCACTCGGGACGGATGCCAGCTGCTTTCATGCCCTCAAGCATCTTCAGGCGCTTCAGCGTCTTCTTGCGCTTTTGGCCCTGTGAAGCCTCGGCTTCCTCGCTCAAGCCCTCAACCAGCTTGTCCATGTTGATCTCAGCCAACAAGTTGCGAATAGCCTCGGCGCCGATCTCGGCCCGGAACACTTCGCCAAACTTCAGGTTTAGATCGCGATACTTAGCCTCGGGCAGCAGTGTCAGGCGGTTCAACGCCTCCAGCTCGCTCTTGGCGTTAGCCCGGCTGGCGTCCAGCTCATCGAGCTCGGCATTCTGAGCCTCGGCCAGAGCCTTCACGTCGGCATCCGGCTCGCCGGCGCGCTTCTCGTAGGTCTTGATCAGCTCATTACGGCGGGAGTTAAACTCGCTCTCCAGGTCAGCTAGCGCCTTCTCGCGCTTCTGATCATCCACGCTCGTCACAATGTAGCTAGCGAAGTAAACCACGCGCTCTAGGTCACGAATGCTCATGTTGAGCACCAGGCCGATCGAGCTTGGCGTACCGCGCAAGAACCAGATGTGGGCTACCGGCACAGCCAGACTACTGTGACCCATGCGCTCACGGCGGACGATGCTGCGCGTCACCCGCACGCCACACTTGTCACAGACGACGTCTTTGTACCGGATGCGCTTGTACTTACCACAGTAGCACTCCCAGTCCTTGGTTGGTCCAAAGATCTTCTCGCAGAACAGACCATCCTTTTCTGGCTTCTGGGTACGATAGTTAATAGTTTCAGGCTTGGTCACCTCACCGTGCGACCAATGCAGGATTCGCTCGGGCGAAGCTAGGGACAGCTTCACACCGTTGAAATCAGTAGTAGTTTGATTCTCTAGTAGTTCCATAGCTTAGCCTTTTACCTCTTCTTCCACCTCTTCCTCTGCGTCGGCAGATTCAGGATCGAGGACTTCAAATTCATCGGCACCGCCCTCGGCTAGATCCACCAGCGGCATGTCTGCCACGATGACCTCGCCTTCGAGCATCTTCTCGGTGCCTAGTTCAGTAATCTCATCATCGAGGCGCTCCGCGATGACGCGCTCGGCGTCAATCACATCGCTCTCACCATCGGCCCGGGTCAGCTCCACATCAAGCAACAGCGACTGTAGTTCCTTCACGAGCACGTTGAAGCTCTCCGGAATGCGCGGCCCGCGGATCTCTTCGCTCTTGATGATGGCTTCGTAGGCCTTAGAGCGACCAACCATGTCGTCCGACTTAATGGTGAGGATCTCTTGCAGCGTGTTGGCGGCACCATAGGCCTCCAGCGCCCAGACTTCCATCTCACCAAAGCGCTGACCACCCATCTGTGCCTTACCACCGAGCGGCTGCTGGGTAACCATGGCGTAGGGACCGGTGCTGCGGGCGTGGATCTTGTCGTCCACCATGTGCTGCAGCTTCAGCATGTACTTGTAGCCCACCGTGGTGCGCTCCTGGAAGGGCTCACCAGTCTGGCCGTCGTACAGCTGAGTCTTGCCGTCTTCGGGCAGGCCAGCCTTACCAAGCTCATGTTTGATCTCTTCCAGAGTGACGCCGTCAAAGACCGGGGTGGCCACGGTGTAACCGAGTGCGTTAGCCGCCCAACCCAGGTGGGTCTCAAAGATCTGACCCAAGTTCATGCGTTTACCTACGCCCAGCGGGTTCAAGCAGAAGTCGATCGGCGTACCATCCTCGAGGTAGGGCATGTCCTCCACCGGCAGAATGCGGGCAATCACGCCCTTGTTGCCGTGGCGGCCGGCCATCTTGTCGCCGACGCTAATCTTGCGCATCTGAGCCACTGAAACGTGGTACTGCTCAATGACGCCAGCCTGCAGCTCATCGCCGTTCTCGCGGCTAAAGAGTTTGACACCGACTACCTTACCACGCTCGCCGTTGGGCAGGCGCAGGGAGGTGTCTTTGACGTCGCGGGCCTTCTCGCCAAAGATGGCGCGAAGCAGCTTCTCTTCTGAGCTCAGCTCCTGCTCACCCTTGGGGGTGATCTTGCCTACCAGGATGTCACCCGCGGTCACTTCCGCACCAATACGGATGATGCCGCGCTCATCGAGGTCCTTGAGGCTCTCTTCCGAAACGTTGGCGATATCGCGGGTAACCTGCTCCGGCCCCAGCTTGGTGTCACGTACATCCACGGTGTGCGTCTCGATGTGGATCGAGGTGTAACGGTCGTCCTGCACCAGGCGCTGTGAGATAACGATGGCGTCCTCAAAGTTGTAGCCCTTCCAGTTCATGAAGGCTACCAGCACGTTCTGACCCAGAGCCAGTTCACCGTGCTCGGTACTCATACCATCAACCAGAACATCGCCCTTCTTGAGGGTCTCACCAGCCTTTACCACGGCACGCTGGTTGATTGAGGTACCTACGTTACTACGAGCAAAGTTGATCAGCTCGTAGGTCTTGGACTCGCCGCCCTTGTAGGTAACGGTGATCTCATTAGCCGTAGCCGAATCAACCACACCGTCATGCTCAGCCAGAATAACCTGGGCCGAGTCACGGGCCACAGTAGCCTCCATGCCGGTACCGACCACAGGTGCCTGGGGCTTAATCAGCGCCACGGCCTGCTTCTGCATGTTGGCACCCATGAGCGCGCGCTTGGCGTTGTCATGCTCCACAAAGGGAATCAACGAGGCCGACACACTAACGATCTGCTTGGATGACACATCCATGTAGTCGACCTGGGTAGCATCGACTTCCTCAGCCTCGCCCTTCAACCGAGCCGGTACGCGTTTCTGTACAAAGTGCCCGTTCTCATCGAGCTCAGCACCATAGCCAGCGATAACCGCCTGCTCCTCATCGGCTGCATCAAGCCACACTACTTCATCAGTAACGCGCGACTTCTTACCATCCTTCTCGACCTTGCGATAAGGCGTCTCAATGAAACCGTACTCATTGACCTTGGCGTAGGTAGCCAGGTTGCTTACCAAACCAATGTTCGGACCTTCAGGAGTCTCGATCGGACAGAGCCGGCCGTAGTGGGTCTTGTGCACGTCACGAACCTCAAAGCCCGCGCGCTCGCGACTCAGACCACCTGGGCCCATAGCGTTGAGGCGGCGCTTGTTCACGACCTCGTCGAGCGGGTTGATCTGGCTCATGAACTGGCTGAGCTGCGAGCTGGCAAAGAATTCACGCACGGAAGCCACGATCGGCCGTACGTTTACCAGCTGGCCCGGAGTCACCGTAGCCGTGTCGTACACCGACATGCGGTCGCGCACGATGCGCTCCATGCGAGCCAGACCAATGCGGAACTTGCCCTGCATGAGCTCGCCGACCATCTTGAGCCGGCGGTTAGCCAGGTTGTCGATGTCATCGGCGGTGCCGTGACCGTTGTTCAGGCGGATGATCTCGGCCACAATGGCTACCAGATCCTCGCGGCGCAGCACGCGGTTCTCGGCCGTGTTCGACACGTCCAGACCTAGCCGCTTGTTCAGCTTGTAGCGGCCCACCTTGCTAAAGTCGTAGCGCTTGAAGTCGAAGAACATGCTCTCGATCAAGCTCTTGGAGTTCTCCACCGTGGCCAGGTCGCCCGGGCGAATGCGGCGGTACACTTCCATGAGCGCCTCGCTAACGGTTGAGGCTGGATCCTTCTCGAGCGTCTCCTCGATGTACTTCAGGTCACCATCATCGGCATCCTTAAAGAGATTCTTAATCTCCTCGTCGGTAGCGTAGCCAAAGGCCCGCAACAGCGTGGTGACCGGCAGCTTACGCTTGCGGTCGATCTTAACCGAGATCACGCCGGCAGCCGATGTATCGAGCTCCAGCCAGGCACCGCGGCCCGGAATAACCTTGGCACCAAACAGCTCACCCACAGCAGCGCGCTCACTGGTAAAGAACACACCGGGGCTACGCACCAGCTGGCTCACAACCACACGCTCAGCACCGTTGATCACAAAGGTACCACGCTCAGTCATCCATGGGTAATCACCCAGGAAGATCTCCTGCTCGCGGACCTCGCCGGTCTCTTTGTTGACTAGCTCAGCCTTGGCCTTGAGCGGCACTTCGTAGCTGGCGTTCTTAATCTTGGCAGTCTTCTCGTCGTATTTGGGCTCCTCAAAGTGGAAGTCGCGTAGATACAACGCAAGGCTCTTGCCTGTAAAATCCTCGATGGGATTAATTTCGGCAAAGAGCTCATTTAAACCTTCTGTCACAAACCACTTGAACGAATCGAGCTGGATTTCGATCAAGTTTGGCAATGGCAGAACGTCTTTGGTTTTGTTGAGAGTTTTTCGAGTGCGTGCTCCAGGCTGGGCCAAGGCAAACTCCTTCTGACGTTAACCAATATTTACTTGTTGAGTGATACGCGCTGGACGCATCAAGGATGTATTTGTGGTGGCCGAGGTTTTTCTAAACACATAAAACTAGGGGACGATAGGCCCTAGTTGTGCGATTTAAGCATCCTCTTGTAAACTATCTTCCTCTAATCTGACGAACATGTCAATACTAAAAGAAAACCGGTGCTAGCAAGCGCTAGCACCGGCAACGGCTAGAGATTCAGCTCGGAGAGCGAGAGTGGAACCGCCTCTATTACTGCTTGCTTCACTCCGATGCAGGTATGGAGGCCATCCGCCTTCAATTTCCCTCTTTGGTACCTCTTCTTATCATCCTTAACGGCTTTTTTGGCATTATTAATGAGTCTCGCAGCGACCCTGCGGTAGGCTAAGAGTTTGCCCCGCGACACACCAGTAGGCGCAGTCACTTTAGCCACAGCTTTTAGCTTCGCTTTAGCAACATCATCGAAGGTCTTTAATGCCGCTTGAAGCTCGACGGTCAGCGCTACCTTAGCCATGATAGGGGCTCTATCTGTCAGAGGGGCGTTGGATTACCCCGTGGGATGCAGCTCGTAACTGTAAGTCACCGTACACGTTACCTTCTTTCCCCTTCGGGTCCACTTGGAGCCTTCCCGGCGTACGTCCACGGTGTTGATAGGCTTACGGTCCCATCTATTGAACTTTCGCTCAATTACGTCAAGGAACCGCATAATGTTAATGCTAATGGCAATCCGAGTGCTCTCGTCGCGACCAGACGTTTTCTCTATCTCCTCGATTTCCCGGTCTGAGATCTTGAGTGTAACGGAGAAACTGATAGTTTCTCTTTGCGCTGCCATTAGCAACCCATCCTTTCACATTGCCAACCAAGGGTTTGGTCCTCCAGTAGGATAGGCTACTATATGTGCCCTGTAAAGCGCGACGCATCCACCCGCCCTAGTCTGGAGGCGTGGGCACGATCGATTCTACAAGCGCCAGGTCTGTAATAATAGATCTGTGAAATTGATCCGCAGTTATCTCCCCTCTGCTATACCTCTTCCCGTTCTTCTTAACATCAGCTTCGATCTCCCCGAGAAATTTTAGGATGTCCTTACGGTAAACAGCCGCGCGCTTGCTACGCAATTGGATGATGGGCGGGATAGCCTGTCCTATAGCGATGGCTTTTGCTCGACGGGTTTTCCGGAAGGTCTTCAAAACCCGCCTTAGTCCGCTGGTCAACGCTACGCTGGCCATAGGAGCACCCCTATTCCGTCGGTCGTAATGATTTAGGCCACGGACAACTATAGGCAGCCTGCGCCCTATAGTCAATTTTTATCAAAAAGGCATATTAGCGCTATGGGCTTCTTATGTATATCAAATACCGATATAACTCTATGGCCAGACTTCTAAAATAATTCTCCAAATTGCCCAATAAACCTTCGCAATCAATAAAACTTTGCCCTAGGCAGCTTTATATAATAGTTAGGCTGTGTCCCCAGACATAGCTGGACCCTGAGGAGTAACATGCCCAAGCAACGGCCGGGACTTATTCTGGCCACCCTGGTGCTCGCCGGCAGCCTGGCCACTCCTGTGGCTTTGGCCGATACTGCCTCTTACCCGCCTGCTGCTATTCAGATTGTGGGCGACAGCGGCAAGACCGCGCCGGACGGCCAGCCTTTGGATCGATTCCAGGCTCGAGGCATTGCACCCAGCTTGGCGACGCCACGCGTTGCCTCTCCGGCCGATACGGCGCCACCGGAGTGCCCGCCGGAACTCATGGCTCACTGCCAGTGGCTGCCGGCTGCTTACCAGCAAGATGATCCGGCCGATCCCGGCAACTATGGCAATTACGACATTGCCAGCCGGCCGAGCGTCCAGCTGCCCATCGACACCATCGTGATCCACGATACCGAGGGCAGTCTGGCCAGTGCCGAAGCGGCCTTCCGCAACCCCACCACCTACACCTCGGTGCAGTACATCATTGATGATGCCTCGCACACGGTCGTGCAGATGGTGCGCAATAAGAACGTGGCTTGGCATGCCGGCAACTGGGACATCAACCAGCGTAGCATCGGCATCGAGCACGTCGGTCATGCCGCTACCGGTGGCACCGATTACACGCCGTGGCTCTATCAGACCTCGGCCGCTCTGGTGCGCTGGCTGACCAGCCAGTACCACATCCCGCTGGACCGTCAGCACATCATCGGCCACGATAACGTGCCCGGCCCTACCCCTGCCTACACTGCGGGCATGCACTACGACCCGGCCGCCTTCTGGAACTGGCAGTACTATCAGCTCCTCCTGGGCATGCCGGTGCTGCCGACGGCTGGGCCCAATAGCCCGCTGATCACGATGGCGCCCAACTGGCCCATCAACCAGCCGACGGTTACGCAGTGCAACGTTGGCTCGCCCTGCACCACGTTGCCCAAGCAGTCGGCCAACTTCGTGTACTTGCATCAGTCGCCCAGCGATGCAGCGCCCCTGCTCACCGATCCGGCCCTCCAGGCCGACGGCCGCTCGGGCACTACCCGTATTGACGATTGGTCGGCCAAGGCGGTCTACGGCCAGCAATACGCCGTGGCCATCTGCGGTTCCGGTCCTTGCCGCCAAGGCGATTGGGTTGGTATCTGGTTCGCGGGCCAGGTGGGCTGGTTCAAGAACCTGGGCGGCTTGCTCAACGCCATGCCGACCAAGGGCCAGTACATCCAGCCCAAGGCGGGCCTCGGCAGTATCCCGGTCTACGGCCGAGCCTACCCGGAGGCTACAGCCTACGCCGGCACGCAGGTGCCCGTGCAGTCGGTGGTACCCATTCAGTACAGCATCACGGCTGGCCAGCGCTACGCCACGAGTGGTAGCGTGCAACCACGGTATTACTGGGCCTGGACCATCGATTCAAGCCTCCCCGATGACCACACCGTGATCGCCGGTCACGATACTTATGTGGAGATCCAGTACAACGAACGGATCGCCTTTGTTAAGCGCAGCGACGTCGACCTAGTCGGCTAGCCACACTTAAGCTTCACAGCGGCCTTAACTCTTCGGGGTTGAGGCCGCTTTTCTATTGAACAACCTTATCAATAATCCCGTACTCGGTCGCCTCAGCGGCGCTCATCCAGTAGTCACGGTCGGTGTCTTTGTGTACCTCTTCCACCGGCTTGCCAGTTGCCTGAGCCAACAGTTCATCGAGCGTACCCCGCGCCTTAAGTACCTCACGCGCCGTAATCTCAATGTCGCTGGGTGTGCCCTCAAATCCCGCCGACCCCTGATGAATCATGATCCGCGAGTGCGGTAAGCTAAAGCGCTTGCCTTTGGCGCCAGCCGCCAGCATCACGGCGCCCATGCTGGCGGCCATACCCACGCAGATGGTCGACACATCCGGCTTAATCAGGTTCATGGTGTCGATCATAGCTAGGCCGGCGTACACGCTACCGCCAGGCGAATTGATGTAGAGCTTAATATCCTTGTCTTTGTCCTCACTCTCCAGGAACAGCAATTGCGCCACCACTAGATTGGCCACGGTGTCATCAATCCCGGTCCCCAGGAAAATAATGCGCTCCTTAAGCAGTCGTGAATAAATATCGTAGGCGCGTTCCCCCATCGAAGTTTTCTCGATGACGGTAGGCACCAATAATGAGTTCATAGGATTAGACATGTGAGTTCTCCTTGGTCTTGATCCTATATTAGCACTCTGGGTGCTTGAGTGCTAGTCTTTGCTACTTCTTTTGTTCAGCGTAGCTGAGTAGCTTGGCAATCACCTTCGAGGCCATTAGGTGATTGTAAATTTCTTCGCGCGTGTTGGGGTTATCAAGTTCGGCCCGGGTGGCCTCATCCTTGTACTGCAGCTTCATGCGACCAATCTCCATGTCGAGATCTTCGGCGCTAACGGTTAGATTCTCGGCCGCAGCTACGTCGGTAAGGACCATAGCTAGCCCGACCCGGCGCTCAGCCTCAGGGCGCATTTCTTTCTCGAGATCATCAGTCGTTTTCTTGGACAGATCCAGGTATTTGGCCATATCAAGGCCGCTGTAAGCCAGGTTCTGTTCCAGCTCAGCTCGCATGCGCTCTAGTTGCTGCTGCACCAAGGCCTCAGGCACCGAGTAGGTACTCTCCTTGAGCAGCTTATCCAGCACCTGCTGTTCGTACTCGCGCGAGGTACTCTCGGCCTTCTGGTTGGTGATCTGCTCCAGAATATTGGCCTTGAGTTCCTTCACCGTCTTAAACGGGCTAACCTTATCGGCAAACTCATCAGTAACTTCCGGCAATACCAGCTCCGTAACAGTGTTGAGCTTGACCTTAAAAGTCACTACCTGATCGGCCAGCGTGCTCTCGTGGTATTCCTTGGGGAAGCGAATATCGAAGGTCTTCTCGTCGCCAGCCTTCAGGCCCACCAGCTCTTCCTCGAAGCCAGGGATGAACTGACCCGAGCCGAGCGACAGCGTCTGGCCCTTGGCGGAGGCACCACGTACCGGCTGACCGTCTTTGGTACCGTCAAAGTCAAAGTTGACCTCATCGCCCAGTTTAGCAGCACGTTCTACCTCAAGGCGCGTGGCCTCGCGACGACGCAAGTCTTCTAGCGTGCGGTCGACCTCGGCGGAATCAACCTCAACCGTCGGCCGCTTGATGCGGAAGTCCTGATACTTGCCGAGCTTGACCTTTGGCATTAGCTCGACCTCCACCTTGTACTCTAACTCGGTGTAGGGCACAAACTTTTCGAGCGACACGCGCGGCGGTGCCACCACCGGCAACTTCTGCTCCTGTACCGCCTTGGCGTAACTCTCCTGGACGGCGTGCTCCATCACCTCGTTCTGGACGTAGCCAGAACCCAGTTCGCGCTCCACGATCTTATCGGGCGCTTTGCCCGGACGGAAGCCAGCGGCCTTAACCTTGGGGCGCAGTTCGTCAAAGACATGCGCCACTACGGCTTTTAGCTCGGCTTCCTTTAGGCTGACGGTAAACTGGGCTTCGGTATCGGTGCGTGAGGTGATGTTGGTTTCCATAGGTTCCTAGGTTAGCACAGCTTGGGCGCAGGAAAAAGAGCTAATCGTGTTAAAAATTATTGACATAACCAAAGTAATGATTTATAATAGATAAGATTTTGGCTCAAAAACCGAATCAACCGCCCTCTGACAACGTAGCTCTCGGAAGGAGAGTCATGCCCACGAAGAGAACCCTGGTCGGGATCTTCCTGGCCCTGCTGTTGAGCCTGGGTGCCGGTGGCGCCCTCACAGCCTGCGGCACCCCCACCCCGGTGGCGGTCACCCCGACCGCTTCCTACGCGGACGACACGCCGGCCGCGCCAGTGATCGGTCCCGACGGTCGGTCCTACTGCGGCTGGCGCTACACCACTGCCGAGTGCAGCTGGTCGCCCTGGCCGCCGGCGCCGTACGCCATGCCGATGGTGCAGCCGGTCTACGGATCGCCGAACTACGCGTGGACCAGCGTGCTCTTCACCAACTTGCTGACCTTCCACCTGTTCTACGACTCGCCCGTCTACTACGACCGCTACCTGGCGCCGAACCACGTGACGGTGGTCAACCGGACCACCTACATCACGCAGGTGAACAACTTCGACAGCAAGTACAGCTCGCAGGAGAAGACCGCTGACGTCAAGTCCACCTACAAGGACAAGAGCGGCAAGACGGTCTCCGGCAAGACGCTGCCGAGCAACGCCTTCTCCGGCGGCAACCAGAAGGCCACCAACAAC
>JARIHM010000145.1 GCA_029288275.1 Candidatus Saccharimonadota bacterium
TTAATGATGGAACGGACATTGCCCGCCATAACACCGACAAACCCGGTAAGGGGTGCCGCGATCGTACCCACCACCTGAGCAATGAGCTGCTCACGGGTCGGCAGAGTCGCCAGCGCCTTCACTTCGGCCGCACTCAGCAACTGGCCATCGCCGGTGATTGCACCTACGATTTCCAGCGCATCGTGCTTCTTGGCATACTGGAAGATGACACGGGCCGGAGCCACTTCGTCATCAAAGCCCAGCGCCAGAGCCATCGGGCCGGTAAAGGCCGCGGCGTCTAGCTGCGCCAACTGGGGATTGTTCTTGGTAGCGATGCGTAGCAGCGTGTTCTTGGTGACCCGGTAGGTCATGCCTTCGGCACGCAGGGTGGCCCGCAGCTCTTCAATCTCCGGCACAGTTAGGCCGCGATAGTCGGTCATGACGGCCAATTTGATGCGCCCAAGCTCGCCGGTGAGTGTATCAACGGCCTGCTCTTTGGCAGCACGGGAAATGGCCATGTCATTACCCTTTCATTAAAAAAATCTCTCGGTTCGTCAGCCAAGAGACAGTTCCAAAGCATCCAAAATATTGGAATCGCCTCGGTGGCAATTTAAGCCTGCGCCTTGCGGCCGGCAGCCACTGTCTTCGGTGAACGTAGTAATTATAGCGTAGTCAGATGGAATCGTCAATCACGGCGCATTGACAACAGGACCTGCGGATGACAAGATGCTTGCGTTCGCTCCTCGCCTCTATGAAGGGAATATCATGAGCGACGCACCGAATCCGAGCTGGCGCTACCTCAACGAGTATAATCTCGATTTTACCATCGGCGAGCTGGAAGCTAATTTGGTAGATCATCGGGTTAACCTTCTGATCGCTCAGCACCGTCGGGGTAGTAGCCCTCATAGTGTGCCAGCCAAGCTGACGTCGTACACTGTTACCGGATTTCGGCATATCAAGGACCAGCTCGGCGAGTGGTTGTGTATGACTACCAATGAGGAGCCATGCGTTCGCTTGGCGGCCTTATTTGGCAATGACACGTGTTACTGCCTGGGGGCATCGGGTGTGGCGGCTCAATTCATGTCGCCACTTTACAATGGCAGGGATACCCACATCATACTCGTGCTTGCAGATGCGCCCAGTGGGCCCTAAATGTATACGCCCGGAAGACGGTGTCTTCCGGGCGTATTTTGCTACTTGGCGATCTTGGCCTCGCGCGTCAGGCGACGTACAATCCGCCCGCGAAGGCCGCCGGCGTGGTATCCGCCCTTGCGCTCAGGATCAGGCTTTACCACCGTGCGTCCCCGTTTATCCTGGCCGGCTGGTTGCTTCTCGCGCTTTAGCGCCTCGGCATGGGAGTTGACGGTTGGCGACTCATCGACGATAGCTCGCATTAGCTTGATCCTGATCGTCGGTTGCGGCGCCTGGCCAGGCCCGCCCGGTGCGCCTCAATAAGGAGGCGGCTGGCTTCTCTCGCCTGGCGGGCCGACAGGCCGTTCTTTCGGCCAGCGGCTAACTCCCTCAGCGCAGCGTGGGTATCGGCCCGAGAAGGCCTCGGTGCGGTCATAATGAGTCTCCGTTCACTTGTTGAGCTGGACGGTGCTGCTAAGGGCCTGAGCCCGATGATCTCCGCCCCGGCGCGCGGGATGCGGGCCGGTGTACCGCCGGTCTCTACTACCAGAAGCACTGCGAGCCAGGGCTAGGGCGCTATCCTCGAGACTGCGAGCGACCTTGTCACGAGCTACTCGTTTTTGGCCCCTGTTCACGGTTGCTCTTGTTCGGATGGCGGTTTCACCTCATGCCGACCCTTGCCCGTAAATGGGCCGACCGAACCACCCGGCGCAGCGTGCTTAGGTTGCTCAAGTTCAAGTACCGACTGGACCTGCTGCCTCGTTGTCTTGACCCGCCGTCGCCGTTGGCACTCGGCAAATGGGTTGAATCTCACGTTTTATTCCTTGATTGGATAGGTGCGATTGCCGTTGGTAATTATAGAATCGCCTGACAGTTATCGCAAGGATCTAACTATCACTAGGCAAGGGAAACTGCTCAGCAAAATCCGCAATTTCTTTTTGGAGACGAATAAGTTCTTTCTCGTCCTGACGGGCCGTAATACCTTTGAGCATCCAGGCAGCAATCTGTTCCATGTGCTCGTCCTTGAGGCCGCGGGTGGTGATGGCCGGAGTACCGAGACGAATGCCACTCGGTTGAAAGGGCGGGAGCGGATCATCGGGTATAACGTTTTTATTGAGTGTCAGACCGATCCTATCCAGCACAGCTTCCGCCTCGCCACCATGGATGCCGAAGCTTGTCATTACGTCAACTAAGACCAGGTGATTATCGGTACCATTGGTAATAAGCTTGAAACCACGCTTCATGAGCGCCGTAGCCAGCGCCTGGGCATTATCAAGCACCTGCTGGGCATAGCCGGCAAACTCGGGCCGAGCGGCCTCGTAGAAGGCCACGGCCTTAGCGGCAATCACATGCATATGAGGGCCGCCCTGAATGCCGGGGAATACTGCACGATCTACCAATGTCGGGAGGTTTTCTATGGTCTTCTCAGGCTTACGCAAGGGGTTGCCCGCAACACCTTTAGTAAGAATGATTCCGCCGCGTGGCCCGCGCAGGGTTTTATGGGTAGTACTGGTAACCATATGAAAACCGTGGTGAAAGGGGTTCTCAAGCTTTTTGGCTGCGACGAGCCCGGCAATATGGGCGATGTCTGCCCAGGCCACAGCCCCGACCTCCTCGGCGATTGCGGCAAATTTGTCGTAATCAAGTTCGCGCGGATACGATGAATAACCGGCCAAGATGATCTTTGGCTTATGCTCCTTTGCCAGGGCGCGCAGTTGGTCATAGTCAATTTCCCCGGTCTCCACATCTTTCATGCCATAGCGGACGAAGTTAAAGATCTTCGCCAAAACCGTACCAGGCCGACCGTGGGTCAGATGTCCCCCATGGCTGAGATCCATACCTAAAATGGTATCCCCCGGCTCCATCCAGGCATGCTCGGCGGCTTCATTGGCCTGAGCCCCAGACAACGGCTGGACATTGGCGTGATCGGCGTCAAACAGCGCCTTCACCCGATCAATGGCGAGCTGTTCAAGCTTGTCGGTGTTCTCTTGGCCGCCGTAATAGCGCTTTTTGACGTAACCTTCGGAGTACTTGTTGGTAAAAACGCTACCCATAGCGGTAAGCACTTCGCGGCTGACATAATTTTCGCTCGGGATGAGCTCCAGGCCGGTGCGCTGGCGCTGTTCTTCGGCGTGAATAAGTTCGGCTACTTGGGTGTCGTGCATTGATGAGAGGACTGCATCATCTATCTTCTTCATAACGAGGTTCCTTCTGGATTTATGTGGAGAGATACTTGGGTGATGCCGCTAAATCATGACGTTATTGTACACGAATGCCCCGGCTCGTTTAAGCTCTATATAGAAAAGAGGCCGAGAGCTACCGCACGTATGGCGATAATTCTCGGCCTCAGGTCACACCTTGGGATATGCCACGTTCACAATGTGGGTACCGTCGGTGTGCAGGGCCAGTTCCATGTCGGTGAAGAAGAGCGGGTCCAGGCTTGACAGAACGCGGTAGACCGCCACGGCGAAAGCACGAATCTCGGTGTCGGCGTGGGGGTTGGCTCGCATGGCGATGATGTGCCGCCAAGCCCGCACGTTGCCGGTAACTACCAACGAAGCCTCGGCCTCGTTGGGCAGCTTAGCACGGGCCGTCTGCTGGACCTTCTTCCGCAGATCGGTCTTCTCCTTGGCAGACAGGATACCCATGCCCTGAGCCTGCCGCTCATACAGCTTCTGCGCCGTCTGCTCGTAGCGGCGGTTGGCGTGCTCGATGTCCTGGATGAACTCCTCGTGCAGTTCGGGATCGGCCGCAAACTCCGGCCGCTCCACGAATCGCAGCACCCGGCCCGACACGTACCGCTGAGACAACTGCGAGTAGGCCATGCCGGCACGGTGTCGAACAAGCTCGTGCGTCAGACTCCGCGACACCCCATAGACGTGCAGGCTGTAATTGGGGTGCTCCAGCACCGAACCATGGCCACTCTCCATGATGTCATGCAGGTAGCGCTCGGCCTCGGCGTTCTGGGTCCGCTTGGGGCCATAGCTGGCATAGCAGGCCTGGCCAGCCGTCTTAGCCAACTGCGTGCCATCCGGCAAGAGGGTCGGGTCATCCAGGTAGGCACCGAAGTGAAGCTCCGGGTCGAAGCCGTCCAGAAAGCCCTGCAGCGCCGTAACATCTACGGTTGGTACCGCCAGGACGGCCACTCCTGGCCGCTGCAAATACGGCACGCCACCCGGGGTGTGCAGCACCGGCGCTGGCAGCACCGGCAGACTGTGCCGCTGACTATAATACAGCGGCGGCAGGTCGGTCATGACAACCTTCTTTCGGTTGAGGGGGCTAGGACAAGAACGGCCGAAGCCGATCCTTAATCTGCTTGAAGACTCCCGATACACCCACCATAGCGTCAACCCCAACCCAATTGGGTCGGGTGCTCTTGAGGTGCGCGTAGGCATCGATCATCCGTCTATAGTAGGCATTATCGCGCTCCTGAATATGATCGGTCTCGGCCTGTTGGGCCGACCGGGCGCGCGAAGTGGCTAAGTCGATCTCGAGCAGAATGACAATCGTAGGGTCCAGGATCTGCTCGATCACTTCGTAGGCAGAGTAGGCCAGTGCCAGTGCCTCGCCCTCCAGGCGGTTAGCGATGGCATTATATACGAGCGTGGTCTCTGGTCCCCGATTGATTACTAAGTGTCGGGGCGATGTATGGCGCAGGCTGGCCAGGTGAGTGTCCGACTCGGCATGCTGCGCAAAATACCCAAGTGTCTCGGCTAAGGGACTCTGCGGCTTGCCGTCGAGTACTGCCTGACGGAAAGCCGTGCTGGCCGGCGTGACCTTGGGTGCGTAGATGAACTCAGCTGGATATCCGGCCTGCCCATCAAGCCAGTCTGCCACTAGTGGCGCTAGGGTGTCCTTGCCGGCACCATTAATGCCGGTTAGTACGACGAGAAGCGGCTTGGTCTGCACGGGTCCCTCCTTTTGGTGCCAACTCTCACCTAGTTCCTCGTTAGATTAGCATAAGGACGACCAAAAACAAAGAAAGCGGCCGCAATCTCGGGGCGAGATTGCGGCCGATATTATGAAGCGAACAGCGTTGCTGGGTCGGGCCGCCGGTTGCGGTAGTAGCGCGAAGCCGTAGGGCCACGCTGGCCACTGTACTTAGAGCCCAATTGGCCTCCCCCGTAAGGCTGCTCAGCCGGCCCATCCAGGTGACTAAATGACAACTGCGCCACCGTCATGCCGGGCCACAGCTTGACTGACACTCCAAGCACGTTGAGCAGCTCCAAGGTGATGTGGCCAGTAAAACCCGGGTCGATGAAGCCCGCCGTGGAGTGCACCAGGAGCGCCAACCGGCCCAGTGAGCTCTTACCCTCCACGCGCCCGAGGATGTCGGCCGGCAGAGTCACGCACTCGAACGTGGAAGCCAGTACAAACTGATTCGGATGGAGGACGAACGCATCGCCGGGACTCACTGTTACGGGCCGTGTGATGTCGGCTCGCTCATAGGGGTCCACGGCATCAACGCTATGCGACTCAAACCGCAGAAACTGATTGTCGAGCCGCAGGTCGAGGCTGGCCGGCTGAACGAGCGCGGGGTCGTAAGGCTCAATGACGATATCGCCGGCCTCGATCTTCTGCCGAATCGTGGCATCACGCAGTCCGGTCATGGCCGGCTCCTTTCATGGTCGAGGTACGCTCACCGTGCCCCGGATTGTAGCAGATGGCCCCGTTAAATACCAAAAACCGCCCCAGAGGGCGGCCTTGGCGCAATATGCGAATATGTAAGCGTGAACTACTTCTTGCCAGCGATCTCGGTAACGGTAGCGGCAGCATCAACCTTGATGCCCGGGCCCATTGAGGTAGCCACGGCAATAGCCTTAATGTAGGTGCCCTTGGCGGCTGACGGCTTGGCCTTGATGACAGCCTCCAGGAAGGCTACGGCGTTGGCGCGCAGATCATCGGCCTTAAAGCTCACCTTGCCAACAGCCTGATGGACAATGGCCTGTTTGTCGATACGGAACTCTACTTTACCGGCCTTAGCCTCGGTGACAGCCTTGGCCGCATCCGGGGTGACGGTGCCGCTCTTGGGGTTCGGCATCAAGCCGCGCGGACCAAGCACCTTGGCAACTTTACCGAGGGTGGCCATCTTGTCGGGCGTCGCAATAAGCATATCGAAATTCAGCTTGCCAGCCTCAATCTCGGCCAGCAGCTTGTCGGTGCCCACGATATCGGCGTCAGCGGCTTTGGCCTTCTCGGCGGCCTCACCATCGGCAAACACGGCTACGCGCAGGGTGCGGCCAGTACCATGTGGCAGCACCACACTGGCGCGCACCATCTGATCTGCCTGGCGTGGATCAACGCCGAGGTTAATATGGAATTCAACTGAGCTATCAAACTTGGTGCTGGCGGTTTTCGCAGCCAGCTCCAGTGCCTCAGTTAGGCTGTACAGCTTGGTACGATCGACCAGCTCACCGGCCGCCCGGTACTTCTTACCGTGCTGATGCAGCGGGTTGGGCATAGTACGGCGTGGGGCCTTGGGCTGCTCAGTAGCCACAGCGTCCTCGTGAGCGCGCTCTTCCTTGGCGGCTAGTCGAGCCTCTTCGGCTTCAGCCTCGCGAACCGCTTTGGCGCTCCGCTTGCCAGCCTTAGCGGTCTTGCCTTCGGTCTCGGCTTCGGCGGTCTCTTCGGTTACCTCGGCTGCATCGGTCTCGGGAGCCTCAATTTCCGCCAGCTCATCCTGCATTACGTCTTCGGCAATCACTTCTTCGGTGTTTTTCTTCTCTGCCATGATAATCTCCTGTGGTGCAAACGCTCCGCCAGCGGCGAAGCTCCCACACATTATTTATTAGTCAACAACCTCAACGCCCATAGAGCGCGCTTGACCGGCCACAATCGACTCAGCGGCTTCCAGCGTGTTGGCGTTCATGTCCTTAAGTTTAGCCTCGGCCAGGGTGCGAACTTGCTCACGGGTGAGCTTACCTACCTTGGTCTTGTTCGGTACGCCAGAGCCCTTGTCCAAACCCGCCGTCTTCCGGATGAGGCTAGCCATGGTCTCGCCCTTGTAGGTAAAGGTAAACGTACGATCCTCAAAGATGCGTACCTTTACGCTCAGCATCTGGTCGCCCAGGTCACGCGTCTGGTCATTAAACGCGTTGACGAACTCCATCATGTTCACGCCCTGGGCACCCAGGATTGAACCAACTGGCGGTGCCGGGGTAGCCTTACCGGCGCCCAGGCGGAACTTCACGTTTGCTTTAACTGGCTTTGCTTCTGCCATAATTACTCCTTACGTGGTGCAAACGTCTCGCTAGCAGCGATGACTCCCACATTCGTATTTAAATCTTCTTAACCTGCAGCGAATCGAGCTCAACCGGCGTTTCGCGACCAAACATGTTCACGAGTACCTTGATCTTACCCTTGTTCTCGTCGATCTCGGCCACCATGCCGTCAAAGCCCTTGAACGGACCATCAGTAATGTTCACTGCCTCACCCAGCGAGAAGTCGATCTTGAACTTGGGCTCTTCTACGCCCATGCGCTTCTGGATGTGGCGAACCTCATCTTCGGCGATTGGCGTTGGCGTGGTACCCGAGCCCACGAAACCGGTCACGTTAGGCGTGTTGCGTACTACGAACCAACTGTCCTCGGTCACATCCATCTGTACGAGTACGTAACCAGGGAAGATACGGCGCTCCACAATGCGGCGCCGGCCGTTCTTGATCTCGATCTGGTTCTCTTTAGGCACAATCACATCAAAGATCTTATCTTGCATGTGCATGGTGTCGATGCGCTGGCGCAGGTTCTCGGCCACCCGATCCTCGTAGCCCGAGTAGGTGTGGATTACGTACCAATGATGCTTAAGCTTGGTCTCTTCAGACATAGCCATCCTTAATTTAAGAAATTACTTTCTGAAGCAGGGTCGAGAACCCGAGATCAAGCGCGCCCAGAATGGCGGCCATGACCAGCGAGAACACGATCACGACGAGTGTCAAGCGAATCGTTTGGCGGCGATTCGGCCATGAAACCTTGGTCAGCTCCGCCCGTGAGGCGGCCAAATAGTCGAACAAAGGCTTCATGAGGGTGGCACTCTCCTTCTTGCGCATGAAGCGCAAATTTAAAAAAGCCGGCGGCTTTGAGTACAAATATACAGGTAAGATAGCGAAAAAGTCAAGCTAAAATGAAGGGCGCCCTGGAGTGAAAAATCCACTCCAGGGCGCAAGGAACCCTAGCAGCTCCTGACCGAAGGCTCAGCCGCTCTCTTGAGCTTCCTTGCGGAGACGACTTCCGTAAAGAGGTTCCCTCCCCGTTCGGGAGCAATTCTGTACAAGTCCGCGTGGTTCGGGACCGGACCTATAATCCAGGCCGTCTCTCCTCGTTGGTAACGACCGGAGTTTCTCCTGAGGATGACCTGCTCATCTTTCTTGAAGGTAGCCATATCAGTCCTTTGGTTTGCGATTACGCCAGGTAGATCCCGAGCTGGTAGAGATGTTGGCTCTTTTAGCAAACACCCCGCTTCCGCAGGATCTCCTGCGGCACGGTGTATACCGGTCCCCCGTCCGGGTAGACGCGAACCTCGTAGTGGCCTTTGCGGACTGCGGGCGGCAGCGCAAAGATCCAGACGTTCTGACCCTTGACCAAGGCGCCGTAATAGTCTTTGACTCTGGCTTTGTCACCCATGCTGAAATCTGCCATCTTTACGCTCCTTTGTCTGCGTCATCAGCGGGATGGGCGAGGATACAATAGATGGTATCGGTATATTTGTCAAGAAGGTTCCGGAATGAAAATCACTCCGGAACCCCAATACTCATCCTTGTGGATCTAGCAGACCCTGGACGCCTTCCTAATGATGGCTACAGGAACGGCCGTAGCGTTCAGGCTATCCGGCTCCGGGACGACTGAGCATAAACCATTCAGCTCGGGAGACAACACCCAAGCACTGTCTCCCCTAGAATATGGTCGCCGGCTTTCAATGAACGTGACCTGGTCGCCCTTCTCAAACTTTGCCAATTTTCTCACTCCTTGGTCTAGAGTAGATGACGCCTAGCGTACCAGGTAAAGAATATCAGATCGACGTTAGCGGCCAGAAGAGCAAAGCCCCGGAAGAAGATCCTCCGGGGCCTAAAACGATCAGTCGTGGGCGGCTAGCAGACGCGAGCCGACACCTCTAGGTCACTTCCGGACACAGGCATGGCGGTTTCTCTGGACCCATTCAGGGTAGGTGTAACCAGGTAGCTGCCGTCAGTGCCCCTCGAATATACCCAGAGCCGCGTGCTTGTGCTCCAGCCGTGCATGCTGCGACGAAGCTTAACTTGCTCGCCCTTATTGAACACTCTTGCCATTTCACTCCTTGGTGTAGGCGGGTTTAGCAAGGCTTAGGTGCTTCGCAGAGGACGCTCGTTGGAACCTGTTCCCAGTCAGTACTACCTAGCCGCGGGGTAACCGTGCAGTGATACTTATCACTTGTGAAGCGGGCCCAGACGATATCGCCCTTGGCGTACGGCGGCCAGGCAGTAGTGAATCTGAGTCGCGTACCCTGCTTGAAGACAGTCATAGTCTAGGGCGGGTTGGTCAGCAGAGTTTTCCCGAAGATTTCGGGGCGCTTTTGTCTTTTTTGAGGATACTTGTCGGTGCAGTAAACGTACGCTCTGCGTCCGGGCTCGTGACTACATCGCAAAGAAGAAAAAAGTTCGGCGAGCTTCGAATCCAGACTGTCTGACCCTCTTGGAGGGCGCCATGTGATTTGGTAACCGTAGCCTGGTCACCCACTCTGAACCGTGCCATGTCTCTATCTCCTGCTCTGATGGGCTGGACATAGCTACTTTACCAGCCAGAAATGCTGCGTCAACCAAAAAAGCGGTCAAGAGAATTTTAGGGCAACTTAGCACGGTGCGGATGTTTTCTTAAGAACATCTGCCGAAAAGAGAACGCCCTTACCGCTGCCACGCTTTTTCTCAATGGAGTAAAGCAGGCCAGGTTTTATCACGGCAAGGACCCAGCCTACGTCATTGCGGGCGAAGCCAGGGTGCTTGGGTATTGTAACCCTGACCCGATCGCCTTTTTTGAAATCTGACATCGTTCGCCCTTAGCTTGGGAGGATACTAAAGGTACTGGCCAACCCAAGGCCAAGCCGCTGCGGCCAGGCCAAGAAGTATCAGTACTACGCTCACCAGCACGGCGGCCCCACGATGAGGTCGCTCGGCTCGGCGTCCAGCTAATAATGGCAGAACTTCGCCTGGCCGGCCAGCTTGTACGAGGGCGCGGTAAGCTGCCTGCCACCAAATGGCCGTACCTGCTCCAATGATCGCGCCCGAGCCTAGGGTAAGGAGTACGGCTGCGGGGCCAGTCAGCCAGCGCAGGTTAGCCGGCAGGTAAACAGCTAGCGCTACCACTAGGGCCAGAAGCGGCAAGAGGAGTAGTAGCTCAAGGAGCAGGCTAACGACCTTGAAACCCGTTAATTCAAAATGTCGGCGATAGAATCGCCAACTTAGGCCAAAGGCTCGCGGCAAGTTCAAACCGCTTAAAGTAAGAGCGACCCGACCGAGACCCAGTACAAAGCCCAGGCCGATAAAAGCGTACAGAAGGACCATGAAGGCCAAAAATAGGCCGGCCACCTGAATATAATCAGGCACGGGCCACACGATGCCGCCTGCAATTACCAATCCGCCGCCCAGTACAGCTATGCTCAGCTGGAGGAGCAAGACTACTATATCGAAGCCAGTACGGCTGCCGAAGCTATTGACGGCGGCGGCCAATTGACGACTCCACGGCACAGACCGATGATCGGCTCGCCGAGCGGCGCCATAGATGATGGCCGCTTGTACAAGCCCATGGCTTACATAATACAAAACGGCAATAATAATAAGTTCACCCCACAGTGGCCAGCCAGCCCGGACAGTGAGCTGCCAGGCTTGCCCGGTACGATGACCAATCAGCACCCAGGTAACGGCGCCAGCCATGAGAGCCAGAAGCGCAGCTGGCCAGGCTGCCCAGCCAAGGGCTACTGGCTGGAAGCGGTCGTGCCAGCTGTGACCGGAAATCGGTCCAAAGCCGATTGGTGCCTCATGCTCCGCTACCGGCTTGGCCGGCTGCGCGGCCTCTGACTCGGTTGCTGGCTCAGCAGCCGGCCGGCGAATATCGTCGAGCCGTCGCCGCGGTGCCGTATGATGAATCCGCGGCACAGCGGCGCCAGCCACAGGCGTCGGCGTTACACCTGGTTTTGGTACGTCCAGCTTGCCGGCTTTGGGGCGCCCAGGCTTGCGCCGTCGCTTAACCGGCTCTGGCACCGAGGCTGCCGCAGAAACCGACGTCTGCGGCGTGTCCGTTGGTGCCGGTGCGGAGGCAGCCGCCTTTACCACCGCATCAGGTACGGCTTGGCCACAATTAATACAGAACAGCTGGCCCTGAACGCCAATAATTTCGGTCGATTTGCAGTTTGGACAAACCATTAGCTTTATTAAACCATTCCTGATCACTTTTTCCAATGTGGTTATGCTCGGCTCAATCTAAGGCTTCCTGCCGCGATCCGCTCAAGTCGTCGAGAACTTATCCACCATTATCCCCAGAATTTTGGTGTAATCTTCCAACAAAGAGCGACTTTGCCCTAGTACATTGCCTAATGTGACAATTGCGCAGTCTTAGCCACCGTCTCGGCCTCGATATGTTCTATGCGCGTAGGGATGAGTAGTTGGAATGTCGAGCCCCGGTTAAGCCGTGATGAAAAGCTGATCTCCAGCCCCAGGTGCTCAGCTAGTTTCTTGGTGATATAGAGCCCCAAACCAGTGCCACCCGTGGCCCGCGTGCGGTAATCTTCGGAGCGATAGAACTTCTCAAAGATCTTGGTTTTATCGGTAGCCGACATACCAATGCCGGTGTCGTGAACGCTCAAGACAGTAGCCGTCCGAGTATGCGACAGACTTAATGTGACGGTACCTTTGAGCGTGTATTTGATGGCGTTGGTTAAAAAGTTCTGCATGATTTCGCGCAGCTCTGGTTCGCTTGTCATTACGCTCTTAAGGCGATGATCAAGCTCTACTTCAAACCTTAATCCTTTAGCCTCAGCTTGAGCCCGGTAGTCACGTGCTAGATCCTCGATGAATTGCGGCAGATTAACCAGTGTCTTCTCTACTTTCAGACTCCCCCGCTCGGCTCGCGATAAAGTGGTGAGGTCCTTGATGAGCTGACTCAAAAAGATAATGTTCTCATGCGCCTGATTCAAGAGATTGGCCGCCTTAGGCTCAATCTTGGCGTATCCGGGCAGGAGCGCTGTCGACAGGTTGGCCTCGGCAATGGCCAACGGCGTGCGTAGCTCATGTGAAGTTACCGAAATGAATTCATCGCGTTCCTCGTCGAGCGTTTTTTGCTTTGTGATATCGCGGAACACAATCATGTAACCACCCCAGTTGGAGCGGCCAGCACCCATCACGTGTACCGGCGAGACGGTCAGGTCCACCACCATCTCGGAGCCATCATTGGGGACGAATACCAAATCCTGACGATTGATGGTCTTGTTCTGCTTGCAAATCAGCTCGAAAATGTCGACAGTAGTGTATTTCTCATCGTGTAAAGGCAGGAGCTCACTAATATAGCTACCCGATATATCACGGTTGGTATTGAGGATTTCGAGCGCCGCTGCGTTGTACAGATAGACATTGCCGTCATCATCAATGGCCAGTACAGCGCTCGAGAGTGAGTTGATGAGCGAAAGCAGCCGCTGGCGCTCATTCTCAATACGGTGAGTGAACCGTGATTCTAGCAGATACTCTTCATCGCGACTCCGGACTGATTGTTCGGCTACCAAGCTAAAGACAATGAGGAAGACAATCTTAATAATGAACTGGAACTCTGGAGCGGTAGGCAATACGGGGG
>JARIHM010000147.1 GCA_029288275.1 Candidatus Saccharimonadota bacterium
GACTAGTCGTCGGCAGCGTCAGATGTGTATAAGAGACAGGCACTCAGTGGCCAAGATCGAAAAGCAAGTTGAGGCTGATGAAAACCTACGTGGTGACTTACAGTCTATTCGTGAACAACTCGCTGCCATAGCATAGCCGCTTTCCACAGTTTATGGGGATAACGGTTGGGCAAAACTTCGGGAAACATTGAGCATAATACAAGGTTTCTCGCTCTTTCTCCCCATAGTCCTTTACGCCGTCCCCAAGCCGTTCCCTAGCATTTCCGCACCCTCTTCCACGACTTTTCCGCACAAGCATAAGCGTTTTTTAATATCAGCAAAGCCAAAATTAGACTTTTACCCATCTTCCACAACGCTTATTATGATTACTACGAGTTAACTATTAATATCTATATAAGAGATGACGCCCTAAAGGAGTGGATAATGCGCCTAAGTCTAACCCAAGAAAACTTGTCACGAGCGTTAGCGAGCGTTGGCCGAGTAGTAGCCGGCCGGTCCACTCTGCCCGTTTTAGCCAATGTTCTTTTAACGACTGATGGTAATCGGCTGCGTCTTTCGGCTACCAACCTTGAGATTGGCATCAACTACTGGGTAGGGTCAAAGATTGAAGAGCAGGGTTCGCTCACGGTACCAGCTCGGCTCTTTGCCGAGTTTGTCTCAAGCCTACCTCACGACAACATCGACCTTGAGGCCACTGATACGAATCTGACGGTGCGCACGCCGCACTACGAGTCCAAGATCAACGGCATTGCAGCAGAGGAGTTCCCGACTATCCCCGAGGTTACGACCGATCCCCTGCTCAAGCTAGATAGTGACATGTTTCGCGATGCTTTGGCCCAGGTAGTGGTAGCGGCTTCGGCCGATGAAGCTCGCCCTGTACTGGCAGGCGTGCATATGTACATCGAAGACGGCCAGCTCTACATTGTGGCTACCGACTCATACCGACTCGCCGAAAAGCGGCTAAGTCTGGGCGATGATGTCACTGCTGAGTTATCAGTTATTGTGCCGGTTCGCACTATGCAGGAACTGGTCCGTTTGCTGGGGGAGGCCGATGGCGAGCTCGAAATGTATCTGGATGACAACCAGATCATGTTCCGGGTGGGTGAGATCGAGCTTATTTCCCGCTTGATTGAGGGACAATTCCCCAACTACCGCCAAATTATCCCCAAGCAGGCCGAGACTTCGTTTGATATCGACACAGCTGAGTTTAGTCGTATCACCAAGGTGGCCAGCCTGTTTGCCCGGGAGAGTGCGGGCAGCATTAAGCTGGAGATCAAGGCTGAGGGTGAAGTGAGTATTGTTTCCAGCGATTCGGAGGTTGGTGGCAATAAAAGCACAGCCGAGTGTGCGGTCGCAGGTGAAGATGGCGAGATCTCGCTCAATTCGCGCTACTTGCAGGACGCCCTCTCGGTAATTAAGTCGCCGCAGGTAACCTTTGCCATTAGCGGCAAGCTTAACCCTTGTGTGCTCTCCCCTGCCGGCGATGACGCGGGAGATGACTATCTGCACATCGTGATGCCACTACGCACCTAAGTGCTTATTTAAATCGTTCCTCCATAAGGCGGACCGCGCGACTAAGCCGGTCCGCCTCGATTTTGAGTGTGCGCCGGCCGCGTGGGGCCAGCTGGTAGATGGTGACCCTGGCATCGGACCGCGGGTCGCGCACAATGTCGCCCTCGGCCTCAAGCCGTTTGAGAGCTTTATAAATGGTGGACCGGTCGATCATGACCAGGTCTTCAGCGTCGCGCGTGATCTGGGCCTGGAGGCCATAGCCGTGGTCGGGCCTTTTAGCTAACGCTAGCAGAATGCAGAAGCGAATTGATTCCAGCGGCGCGAGTGTGCTCATAGAAATATAGTATAGGAAAAAGTATAACTAAACAAGTCAAGAAGAAGATAAAACTTGCCAATTTTTACTTTTATATAAACAATCCACAGCTTTCCATAGTTATTCACATAATAGTGGAAAAGGTAGTTATAGAGTTTCGCGTTTAGGCGCTATCAGATACAATAGCTACATGACCATTCGGGAGCTGGAGGTAACGAATTTTCGCTCGTATGACCGGGCCCGGTTTGAGCTGCACCCGGCCGTGACACTGGTGGTAGGCCCGAATGCCAGCGGCAAGACTAATCTGCTTGAAAGTCTCTACGTGCTTGCGGCCACCAAGAGCTTCCGCGCCAAGGACCGCGACCTAGTGCGGCACGAGCAGGACCATTTCCGGATTGTGGCTACGAGCGACGAGACCGAATACGCTTTTGGCCTGTCGACGGCCGGCGGCGGGCTGGAGAAGCGCATCACGCATGACGGGGCTAGGCGTACGCTGGTGTCTCATATCGGCCAGATCCAAGTGACGCTGTTTGAGCCGACCGATCTAGCGCTGGTATCTGGACCGCCAGAGGGCCGACGTAAATATCTCGATTTTTTGCTGTGTCAGACCGACCGGGGGTACCTCAAGACCCTCCAGGCCTACAAACGCGTTCTGAGGCAGCGTAACGCGCTCCTAGAGGGCTTTGAAATTGATCGTCTGCGCCAGCAGATCTTTGCTTGGGATGTAAAGCTGGCGGAGCTGGCGTTGGAGATCTACGAACGGCGGCGGCAATTGCTGAATGTTTTGAACGAGGCACTCCCCTCTTTGTACGCTGAGATCGCTGGGCACGAAGTAGCGATGGCAATGGAGTATCTGCCCAGCGTGGCGGGTGGTGATTATGGTAATGAGTTTATGGATGCGCTTACCCGTAACCTGACGCGCGATCTGGCGGCTGGGTTTACTACCATTGGGCCGCACCGTGAGGACTTTAAGGTCCATTTTAAGAACAATGACATCATGGCAGTAGCCTCGCGGGGCGAAACGCGTACTACCGTGCTGGCGCTCAAGCTGGCCGAGGTAATCTACGCTGAGCAGCGGACCGGCCGACGGCCAATCTTGCTGCTAGACGATGTGTTTAGCGAACTGGATCGCGACCGGCGAGGCTATCTACTGGAGCGCTTGCATGATCATCAAACGATTATCACTACGACCGATGCCGATGCTGTAACGCGCGAGATTCAGGCGCCGCATGCCATCATCGCGACAGCGGAGCTGGCCCGCCATGCTTAACGTGGAGGATTATTTTGCCCGCAAACGCGCCCAGCTTGGCTTTGAGCGCATGGACGTTCTGGCGGCGGTGCAGGCCACGCTGGATGAGTGGCTGTCTCTTATACACATCTGACGCTGCCGACGACTAGTCGAGTGTAGAT
>JARIHM010000155.1 GCA_029288275.1 Candidatus Saccharimonadota bacterium
GCCTCGATGGCTTTCTCGAGCTCCTCTCTTTCTTCCGGAGACAACTGTGCCACATCAATGGCGTTCGACCCATTGCTCTCTCCGCTCCGGGCCTGCTCAGCCATATCATTGCAAGCATCCGCTGCCATTTGCTCCTGCTGATCGGCCGCCACCAGCTTCTGATACTCGGGCCAGATCCGTTCCTTGAGCAAGGCGTTAGCCGAAGCAGCATAGGCCTGAATGGTGGCTTCTCCGCCGTCAGCTTCGGCCTTGCTCGGATATGTCCACCAACGCGATTGGGCCGCCGCTACCGTTTTCTCTACCACCTCCCGCACATCGGCTGGCAGGTTGGGGTCCACCTCGATAGGCTCACCTCGCTGATCACGCATCCACTGTTTAATGTACTCCTGGCCGGCCAATGTAAAACGCGGCGTCTGTCCTAGAGTATCTGCGGCCTGTGTCGCTACGCTCTCACCAAAACCCAGCTCATGCTCATAAATATGGCGAACGTTCTGCTGGAGTACCGGGTAACCTTCCAGGATAAAGTTATTATTGCGCGGATCCTCCACGGCATTAAAGAGAAAGGCAAAACCAGGCTGGTGCATAAGCTCCGGCGAGATGCCCGTATCCCGAGTCACACGGCGGTGCCCTCCTTCGTGTGCCATGGCAAAGCGTAGATAATCCATGTCTTTTTCGAGCAACTGCTGGGGATCGGCTCGGATCTCATTATGAACGGGATCTTGATACCAGAGCCGGCTACCCGGCTCTGTGAGGCCCATTTTTACCTCCAAATCTTTGCCCACATGGTAGCCAACCGAAGACAGTGCTTTGAGGCGGTGCACAATCTCCCCTTGGGTAACGGGTTCATAGTCGTCTAAGATCTGTTCGGTTGTGCGCGGCCCCTGCGGTGATGGCCGCTCAGGCGCTGTGATGTCCGGCTGGGGGTGTTCAGGCTGCTCGCCCGGCTGAGACTCAAGAGACATTATGAAGCCGCTCGTTGTCGCTCGTGCAACTTAATGGCCGCCATCATCCAGTTGCCATTGAGGCTTTTAGCAATTGCCGGTTCGGGTGCGGTGCCCTGAGCCAGTTCTTGCCTCATAGCCGAAGCCTCATCTGTATGGAGACCCCCAAGGCTTTGCGCCATGAGCCCAGGACGCACTTTCACGCCGCCCTGCTCCATCGCCAGCTGCAGAGCACGTGCTTTGTCCGAACTTAGGCCTTTGAACGTCAATTCATCAACCGACCCCGCCTGGCCCAGCAGGCTTCGGCGCATGGTCCAGGCTTCCTTCGAGTCCAGCCCTGCCAGACTAAGTGCCACCGGATCACTCTTGCCTTCAGCCAGAAGCTCATAGCGCAGCGCCCACGCCTTGTCACTATCTAAGCCGGCCATGGACATTCCCAGGGCATCACTATTTGCCCGGCTACGCATAGCTGGATCCAGGCGCTCCGCCCAGGCTCGATCAGAGTCTAGGCCAGTGAGACTACGCGCCAAAGCAGCCTTCGGCGCCTCAAGCGAGGTGCGCTGGGTCCAGGACCAGCTGTCATCCCGACCGGCCAAGCTTGTAAGCATAGCTGCATGTGCCTCTTTAATTCCCTGAAGACGCTGCCACGTTAGCTCCGCCCGCACATCCCCTTCAAGGCCAGTTAGGCTCTCGGCCAGAGCCGACCAACGGCCACTACGCTGCAGCTGACCTCGCATATCCCCTGTCTCTTATAC
>JARIHM010000160.1 GCA_029288275.1 Candidatus Saccharimonadota bacterium
GGCCCGGCCTAAGCTCAATGCCAATTGATCGCGCTGGCCGCGCAAACTTGCTACCGCCTCTAGCCGGCGATTGTGGTCGGTCTCCAAAGCTTGAAGCTGCGCCGTCCGCTCGACCCGACCAGCTTCTGCGGCCTGAGCCGCTGCCAATCGCTGCTTTTGCAATTGTTCCAGCCGGGCTCGCTCATGACGCAACCGGTGTAATTGCCGGGCTACTTCGCGCTGCTGGTGGCTTAGCGCGTCGAGTCGTCCGCCGATCTGCTTTTGCGCTGCCCATACGAGCTCCTGGCGCACCACTGTCCGCTGCTGCTCCGGCGCTCGTACCTCCTGCGCCGCTGCTAGACCTCGCTCCAGCGAAGCAAGCCGCGGCACGAGCTCACTATGGATGTCGCGCAGCCGCGTTAAGTTCCCGGCCGTCGCCGTCAGCTTACGCAATGCCGCCTCACGCTTCAACTCCGTCGCCCGAATCCCCGCAGCCTCATCAAAGAGTAGCTTGCGCTCTGTCGGGCTCGAGAGCAAGAACGTATCAATCATGCCCTGGCCAATCACCGCATATGTATTGGTGCCAAAGCCGGCCTCCGCCAATAATTGCTGAATATCCCCCAGCCGCACACTGCGCCCGGCCAGCCGGTAATCGGTCTCGCCGCTGCGATAGAGCCGGCGGCTAACCTCGACTTCGGTCATTTCCACCGGAAAAGCACCGTCCTGATTGTCGAATAGGAGTGTTACCTCGGCCAAACTTGCCCGGGCTCGGCGTTCTGTGCCAGCAAAAACCACCTCTTCGCGATCATTCAGCCGTAGCCGTCCTTTGCTCTGCTCGCCCAGTGCCCAGCGCACAGCGTCAGCCAAATTGCTCTTACCCGAGCCATTTGGACCCACTACGGCCGTAATCCCGGGCTCCAAATCGAGCACCGTCTTAGCTGCAAACGATTTGAAACCAGTTATGGTTACACGCTTGAGATACATACCACCACCATTACCACTATTGTAACAGTTTACAAGCACCCGCATCTAGCGCGCTCAGTGGCTTACCGCTTACGAAAAGCTGCCTCTAACGAGCTGACTGAGTGCTCTTGGCTTTCAGCTGTGCCAGGGCCGTCTGTGCCGCCACCTGCTGGCCAGCCTGCTTGCTTGAACCCTCGCCCTGGCCGTACAGTTTATCGCCCACGTATACGCCCACGGTAAAGACCTTGTCGTGATCCGGACCATTCTCTTCCAGCACGCGATAATTGGGCGTCAGGCCAAATTGCTCCTGTGCCAACTCTTGGAACTTGCTCTTGGGGTCCATCCACGTACCGGTTTCTAGAATCTCCGGCAAGCGTGAAATGACATTGGTAGTAATAAAGCCCTTAGCTGCCTCGTAGCCCTGATCCAAATAGACCGCGCCAATCACGGCCTCTACGGCGTTGGCCGAGATTAGGGCGTGCGACCGCGCGTTGCCCTTGGCCTCGCCACGACTGAGCTTAAAGAACTGTGCTAGCTGCAGCTTCTCAGCTACTGCGGCCAGTGATTCAGTCTTAACCAACGCCGAGCGCCAATTTGTGAGATCGCCCTCCGGATTAGGGTACGTGCGATATAAAAAGTCGGTCACTACCAGCTCTAATACGGCATCACCCAGAAACTCCAGGCGTTCATTGTGTTCGAGACCCAGTTTGGGGTGTTCATTCAAATATGATCGATGAATGAAGGCTCGCTCCAGAAGCGAGACGTCCTTAAACTGTACCCCGATTTGTTGTTGAAAATCTTGTAGTGTGTCCATATTGCTTATGTTTTACTTTACCATGGGTGACTTACTGGCAATTTTACTCAATGCCATGCGAAAGAGCCGCTCCGTGTCCTTATATTCAATGAGCTTAAGCGCCTCTTCATGATCAAACCACTGCGCATCAACGATTCCCTCAGAATCTTCGGGGACCAACGCGCTAGAATTACCACGAGCCTCAATCAGAAATACGTACGTGGTCATGAAGATGAGCTTGCCCTCTTTACGATAAAAGAAGTGTAATTTATCGAGCTTCTCACCGAGCCCGAGCTCATGCAAGCCCGTCTCTTCGGCCACCTCGCGCACAGCCGTCTGCTCAATGCTCTCGCCCGGCTCAACATGACCCTTGGGGATAGTCCATCGTCCGAGACGATCCTGGATCATCAGAATCTGCGGCCGGTCATTCACAATCCTAAAGACGACCCCGCCAGCTGTATATTCTCGAACGGCCTTCGTGTTGCGTCCGGACTTAGCCTTGTTCTGCCGGTTTGGCCGGCGATTCTTCTTCGGATTCATAGTAGTCACTGTTCCGGTAAATCGTGCCCAGCACGCCATTAATAAACTTGCTCGAGTTTTCACCGCCAAAGGTTTTGGCTAGCTCAACCGCCTCGTTGATTGCTACTTTTGGCGGTACTTCGCGCTTAATCATGAGTTCATAGACGCCAATCCGCAGAATAATCTTGTCGATCTTGGCAATCTGATCGACCGGCCATTCCGGTGCGGCTGGCGAAATGATGGCATCAATCTGGTCCTGGTGGGTGTGCACGCCCTCAACCACATCTTCGACAAATTGGGTGTCTTCGATGTTGTCTCGGAACTCATCAAGATTGCGCTGCAGAATGGGCGACAGCTCAAGCCCAGCCGCCTCCCCGCCTCGAAAATCATATTCGTAGAGCGTTTGCATTGCTACGATGCGGCCGAGGTGACGGTTTGATGCCATGAGGTTTACGCCTTCTTAGTCAGCTTTAGCAGGCCCAGCTCAGCAGCCTTTTTAAGGCGGCGGGTGATGGTCATGCCATTCACGGTAATGAGATTAGGGTGCTTCAGAGCATCGTGTGAACGACGCTGACCTTGGGCGCCACGGGTGGTGCGTTTCTTAGGTACGGCCACGCTTAGGATCCTTTCGTTATTCGGGCTTGATCTTGCAAGCGAGTGCTTGCCTTGTCACCAGTATACTCCCCCGCGAGGCCTTCGATGCCAGAACAATCAGGCCGACACAGGATCTTTATAGGCAGACTGACCAGGATCTCCTGCTCAATGAGCGGTACCAGATCAATTTGGCCGTCCACAATCGGTAGATCGTCATCACCAGGATCCTGGCGATAGCTTTGCGAGAACGTAACGGTGACGGGGCAGTGAAAAGTGCGCAAGCAACGATGACATTCAAGCTCAATCTCGGTCTTAATCGTGCCGTTAACGAGTAAGCCTGACTCGGAACGAGAAATATGAAGTTGGCCTTCTAGGTCGGCTACCAGCTTGACATCCTTAAATACAGGACGCTCGCCATGGATGGTATACGACCGTTGAAAACCCAGATCTTTAGCTAGAATATCGTGAACGTTGATGTGCATAGCACTCTTAATTGCAGATTATACGTTATTCGGGGATTTTTCGCAACTATACTCACCTCCCCTTATTATACCGAACAAAAGTGGTACATCAACCCCTTGGCCTAAAAAAATGGGCAGAACGATCCTCGTTCTGCCCAAGCCTGCTATGCGTTAAAGTTATCCAGAGTCTCCTGGACCGCGGTCTTCAGATCAGGATGACTGGTGGAATACCCCTCGTACTCAGGGTGAGTAGTGAAAGCTTCGATGGTCCACATCCACGCCCCCTTCTCGGGGTCGCACCGGCGCTCCATATAAATGAAGTTACCGGCCTTCGAGCCGCCGGCCAGCTCCTCGATACGCTGAGCCAATTGCTCCAGAGCGTCCACGGCATTAACCTCCAAACCTTGAATGAGCTACTGAGCTAGAAGCTGATGGAGCCGTTCCACGTCGGCTGCGTCCTTGGGCCGCCCTGAGCGTTCCTTAAAGAACAAGATGTGCTCAAGCCGCACAAATGGCAACCCATCAATAATCTCGGACTGGGCGATCTGCTCGGCCACGCTAGGGCCATCAGGATGGGGCCGCAGAATTGAGCCTTCGCCCAACGCCTCAATGACCGGCGAAATAGTAAGCTTGGTCACTTCACCATCCTTGACAACGGGATAGCGTATGGCTAGATCGGCCCATAACTGGTCGCTCAGCAACAAGTCAATGTCACTGATGGCGCGGATATCACGAATACCAAGCGGGCCACTGGCCGTCACAGCATACTGGCCGAGCGGCAGACCAAGCGCTCGCAATTCGGCAAATTTAGCCTCATTCTGAGTGAACTTCGTCATGCTGGCTCCTACGGCTTGACGACAAAGTTGACCAGCTTGCGCGGTACCACAATGGTTTTGACAATTGTAGCCCCCTCAAGGTATTTGACCACGTTCGCGTCCGCCCGGGCAAGCTCGGTTAGCTCAGCCTCAGTCGTCTCGGGGGTAGCGAGGATGTTAGCGCGAACCTTGCCGTTCACCTGCACCACAATGGTGACGATGTCATCTTTGATGAGCTCGGGATCGTACTGTGGCCAACCCGCTACATGCACGCTATCAGATTCGCCCAGATCATGCCAGAGCTCTTCGGCCACATGGGGCGCAAATGGCGCCAGCATCAATACCAGGGTGCGCAGGCTCCGCTGGCGCAGCCCCGCCGACTCCGGCAACAGTAGCCGGGCCTTGGTCTCAGCTTTGGTAAGGGTATTAATGAGCTCCATAAAGGCGCTCACAGCGGTATTAAACTGCATGCCCTCGATATCGTGATGCACCTTCTTGAGCGTCTTGTGGACCGCTCGGTCGATCTCGGCCTCAAAGGCGCCTTGATCGCCGCTCGGCGCGGCGGTGGTGGCACCCGGGGCAGCTAGCAAGTCCTGTGCCAAGGTCCATACTCGGTACAGGAAACGCGACACCCCGTTAAGGCGCTCGTCACTCCAGGCAGTTTGTTCATCAAATGGCCCCATAAACATTTCGTACAGGCGCAAGGTGTCGGCGCCATATTCATCTACCACTTTGTCAGGATTGATGACGTTGCCACGGCTCTTGCTCATTTTGACGTTATCGGGGCCTAGAATCATGCCATGGCTGCGCCGCCGGGCATACGGTTCAGGGGTAGGCACTAAACCCTCATCGTACAAGAATTTGTGCCAGAAACGCGAGTACAACAAATGGAGGGTGGTATGCTCCATGCCACCGTTGTAGAGGTCCACCGGCGTCCAGTAAGCAAGCTTGGCCGAATCAGCAAAGACCATATCGTTGTGCGGATCGGTGTAGCGCAGCCAGTACCATGACGAGCCGGCCCAATTGGGCATAGTGTCAGTCTCACGCTTAGCCGGACCGTCGCACTGCGGGCAGGTAATGTTAACCCAATCGGCGATGGCCGCCAGCGGTGATTCGCCCGTGTCAGTGGGCTCATATGATTTGACGGCCGGCAGCTCCACCGGGAGCCGGTCTTCAGGCACCGGCACCGCCCCGCAGACAGCACAGTGGACGATCGGAATCGGCTCGCCCCAGTAGTGCTGGCGACTGAAGATCCAATCGCGCAGCTTGTACTTGGTAGCACCGCGACCAATGCCCTGGTCAAACAACCACTTAGTAATGGCGCGTTTGGCCTCAATGCCGACCAAACCGTCAAATTGGCCGGAGTGAATCAGCACACCCTCGCCCGGGAATGCCTCCTCGCGCATGAGCATGCGGTAAATAATCTCGTGTCCGCCATCGTTGACCGTAGAAAATACCTCGTCATCAGGTACCCAGGTGACGGTAAACTTGTTCTTTTCGCCCTCGTCCATATTCGTAGCCACTTGGGTCTCGTCGACTAACTCGAATAAGAGCCCATACATCCGTGCCTTATCGTGGCGATGCTTGACGTTGCTGTAGTAATAATTATTAACTGGCACTTCGGTTTGACGCACGAATTTAACCCTCGTGTAGCCAGTTTCTTCGGCAATCTCGCGCTCGGCCGCCTTAACCAGGTCTTCGCCCGGCTCGACGCCACCACCGATAAAGAGCATACCGCCCCAATTGCTGTGGCGTGGGCCCCAATCAAGCAGGAGAGTTTCATTCGTTTTGGGATTATGCACCACGGCCACAATGGCCTCTTTTTCGTGATCGTCGCCGTGCGGCGTACCGGCAATGGGCTCGATAACCGGCGCAATAGTGATGTAAGGCGCGGGCCGGCTAGCTAGATATTCCGGGCCTTCAGCCTCCAGGAATTGTTGATTCATGGCCTTGGCAAAGGCAAAATCGCGCTCATCGTGAGCGGGCACGGCCATGATGGCGCCCGTGCCGTAGCTAGCCAAGACATAATCTGCTACCCAAATGGGCATGTCACGGCCCGTGATCGGATTTTTAGCTATGGCGCCGGTCCAAACACCCGTTTTGGGTCGGTCGGTCTCTTGGCGCGCCACCTCGCTCTCGCTCTGGGTCTTCTTGAGGTAAGCCTCGACCTCGGCGCGCTGGTCGGCCGTCGTAATGGTCCTAACCGCCGCGTGTTCAGGCGCCAGCACCAGGAAGGTAGCCCCAGCGAGGGTGTCGGGGCGTGTCGTATAAACCGTGACGATCGGCGCCACTACCTCAAAATGATAGGTTGTAAATTCAGTCTCATCAGTAACTGTGGTGCCATAGAATTTCTGGAAATCCTTCAGCTTCTCATCCTGACTGGCATAAGGCTCATGGCCTTCTTGCTCAAGCGGCACGTCCTTGAGCTTGGCCGTTTCGACACGCGTGATTTTAGCCACAGCAAAGGCTTGAACCTCATCTTTACTGATGCGCGTAATGAGCTTGGCGTAGTCACCTTCCACGAGCTGCTTAGGCTCCAAGCGGATGGTGCTGGTTTTGGTTCCAGCCTGAATCAGACGTGTCAGCTCAGGCGTAAACTTGAGCGAATCTTTCGTTTCGTGTTCGCCGCCCACAGTAAATTCGATCTCCGCGCCCTCGCTGCGGCCGATCCAATTAATCTGCTGCGATGAGATGCGGTCAAGGTAATCGACCGTTTTGAGGTCCTCGGCCAAGCGGTCGGCGTAGCGTGTAATGCGCAGCACCCACTGCTTGAGCAGCTTCTTTTCCACCGGCGTGCCACAGCGCTCATGCACGCCGTTAACTACTTCCTCATTGGCGAGGCCAGTTTTCTCGAACGGACACCAGTTGATGGGTAATTCGGCCTGGTAGGCGAGCCCGCGCTTGTAGAGCTGCAAAAAGATCCACTGCGTCCAACGGTAGTATTTGGGATCACTGGTGTGCACTTGTCGATCCCAGTCAAAGCCGAGGCCAAGCGCCCGTAGCTGCCGTTCAAACGTAGCCACGTTACGGGCCGTCGCCGCCTGCGGCGCAATTTTATGCTTGATAGCATAGTTTTCCGTAGGCAAGCCAAACTCATCGTAACCAATCGGATACAACACGTTGTAGCCCTGCATGCGTTTATACCGGGCCATAATATCGAGCGCCGTGTAGCTACGCACATGGCCTACGTGCAAACCATCGCCGGACGGATACGGGAACTCCACTAGGTAATAGAATTTGTCCCGCGGATCGTCATCGCGCGCCGCGTACAGCTTGGTTTCATCCCAACGCTGTTGCCATTTGGGTTCAATTTCGGAGGGATTATAACGCTTCATTACCGCCTAGGATACCATGATTGAGGCGGAATCGGTACCAGCCTCGCCACGAGCATCGATCCGTGCTAAGCTTTCTCCGGCCTCATATGACAACTGATGTCGAGTGAAGGATGATCCTCATGGGCGGCAGCAAGAAAACCAAGAAGGTCAAGAACAAGAAAAAGAAGCAGACGAAGAGAGACCAACCGGTGAAGCCAGGATCGCATGAGTCATTCTCCACCTTAGGTCTTTTCGCAAGAGGTGGTCACTAGGAGCCCAGCTCCTCGACCGCTGGCCCCTGAGCAATTGCTCGGGGGCTCTTTATTTACGATGCATCAGGAAAGCGGCGGCGCTTACGCTCCATCCAGGTCGGAGATTGGCGCACCAGGCGTGCGGCGTCGGCTGGATCAGCGAGCAATATCTTGACGGCTTCTTCGGTAAATATGCCGCCTTCCGAGCCTTTGGCCAGCACGACGTCACCCGGGCCGATGATTAACTTGAGATACTCACCGGCGGCATAGGGTGAGTCGGCCGGCTTCCAATGGCGCTCGTCCAGGCCTTTGGCAACAGCCATGGGACCGAGGTGTTGGTTGGCCTGGGCCCCAAAGGTAACCAGCAGATCCAGATCAGCACAGGCCGCGCCCACCTCCTGGTGATAGCGGTCGCTATCGTCGCCGAGCTCGTTCATGGAGCCCATAATGGCAATGCGTCGGCCCGTCACGGTGGTGTCGGCCAAGGTCCTGAGCGCGGCCTGTGC
>JARIHM010000005.1 GCA_029288275.1 Candidatus Saccharimonadota bacterium
ATGTTGGCCATCTCGTAGGCTCGAAGTACCGCCTTCATAATCGGTGGTCCTTGCTGCCCCTTGAGGATCGCGCGCTTGATCCTCTTTTCGAGGATTGGCCATGTTGCGTCAGCAAGACCCGGTTTTGAGATACGACCACGGCCAGCCCAACCCACATCCAGAATATCTGGCGATGAACTCAATCGCTCGGCATGTATGTGAGCCACGAGAGCCGCACGACCACCCGGATGAGGCGCAAGAGCAAGCTTCGTCAGGACGTCCGCGAGCTGACCATCAGTGAAGTGAGCAAATTCGAACGGGAGTGGTCCCCACGTCCTAATCTCAACAGTGCGCTCACGCAGCCTATAGCCAAGCAGGTCCTTACGATACTCAATCGGGACGTTCTTTGTAAGTGACTCCAAGAGTATCTTGCGCTGCTTCTGACGATTAGCGTAGGTTTTGTATTTATTCTCAGCATCGGTCAGGACGAGGAACCGAGTTACCGGTCGGTCGAGGACTACATATTCACCAACACTCTTACCAAGTACCGGCTCGGCTGCATAACGAGCCAGCAGGGCCAGATCCTTCCCCGTACCACCAAAATCTACGATCTCGATCAAATTTCTATCGAGCGGGATTCCAAGTAGCTCCATGACGCGCGGTAGCAGGCGGTGCTCAGTCTCGCCTTCTACGCCAATCACCAACGAGGGGAGGGGTGACAGGGCCATCTGTGTCAACGCCGAATCAAGCGAGTGCGGCTGATAGCTCAACGCTTGATGCGAAAGCGGCGGATCAAGCGTCGATGCTCCATTATCAGGCGGCTCAATCTCTTGGACGCAGCGCTCAAGGACGTCTGCCGCAAGTCGAAAATCCAGGGCGGCTAGCGCATCGCCGCGCATGGTGTCCCACGCATCGGCCTTCGCGCGGCGAATAAGATCATAAAACTCCCCCATGTCGTCGCGAAAGCTGGCCGACATCTTCAGCTCATTTGCCTGAGCCATAGCCTGCTCAGACGACAAACCTAGCCAGGACAGCATATCGCCCGCGTCGAACGCGAGTCGGGCTTTGCGCCAAGCAGAGAAGTCGTGACGAAGGGTATGCGTAACAAGTGGCCAAAGGTATGTGTCCAGCGCGCAGAGCACGATCGCAAGAGATCGCCAAGAGTTCAGCGCATCCCTGGTGGGCTGATTTGGAACGGACGAGTCAGGAAGGTGCCAGGCGATCGTCGTTTCGCCCGTGCGAGTTGCCGCCAACTCGGAGGTGATCGAGCTGGCTACATCAAACCCCAAGAGCTGATGACGCGAATACAAGTAGCCAGAATCGACCGACGGCCACAAGACACGTCGCGACTCCTGCGGCCATGATTGGAAGTTTTCCAGGGATGGATCGGCAGCCCTTCCCTCGCTCGCCGCCAAGAAAAGTTCAGACACTGCGGTAGAGCTAACATGGTGCGGCGTTTGACTCTTCGATATATCGATTCGCCGATCCGAGCTGCCGTCTGTCAGATCAACCCGGAAGAGCGGTACCAGTACGCCATGATGATGGAGTTCTTCTAGAATCTGGGTGTCGACTGATGGAAGACCAAACGCAGCGCGGCTACGGCGACGGTTGGCTTGCGTCGCAAAATCACCAGCGGTCAGCAAGCCAACTTGGCTGAATGAGTATGGAAGACTCAACAGATCAAGAGCAGATCGCGAGGTCGTTGCCGATGCTCGCTGTACGTGAGAGTAGCCGCCGTCTTCCATGAGGTTCATTATAGAGCGCGGGTGAGCGCCAATGCACATACGGGGCTCGCGCCAACTTCTAGCGAGCCAGACTTAGCCCCAGATGGGCTCATAGCACTGTAACCTCGACTAGCAACGCAAAACAAAATTCCCCCAACACCAAACCTCGAATCTAGTTGCATACCGATTCGATCTGTCCTATCCTTAAACGAGAGGCTTCCCCATGGCAATACCACTTAAGAGGTGTTCTATGGGGCATTTTTGCGCCTCAACACCAGAGGATAGTAATAAAGATGACCAAGAAAGATAAGCCAAGGTCTCAGCAACCGTCAAACATTGCCGCCGGGCTTCATATTGACGGCAAGGCCGACCAGCTGATCGTAGAGGACGTTTCAGTTCACAATGGTGCCGCAATCGCTACAGGTCCCGACAGTAAAGTAACAAATAGTCGCTTCAGTCACATCAGGAGCAACTTCGATCACAAGCCTACAGCGAAAGGACTCCGAGCGTGGCTCAAAGAACATATGGTTGAGATCGTTACTGCGTTATTGACTGCTGTTATCGCCTGGATCACGTTGCTCATGTACATTCACAGCAAGTAGGGATGGCGGCCTACTTCACCGCCACCCCCATCGCCGGCCCCGTCGTCGCCAACACCGCCGGACACCCGCAGTGACAGACGCACCGCCACATCGTCAGCCCATACCACTCGTGGATGACCGGTAGCTCCACGTCTTGGGCCCGGGGCACGCTCCAGACGTGTGCCAGCGATAAGCAGTTGGCACAGATACGGGCGTGCGAGTCAGCACGCGGCGCCGGGACGCGCGGCAACGGGCTATTCGGCTCGTTCCCGTCGGAGGCTTCCGGCCAGAACACCTGAGACCGTTCGCTGGTCATTCCCGTACCAACCTCGGCTGCTTGGGCTTGAACCTGCCTTGCTCCAGAAGCTCGGTAAGCGTGTCAATCACCTGACCAGGTGTATTGGTCTCATCCCACGCGCTCCCGCACTGGCGGCACAGGAAGGCGAACTTCGGTGGATCGACCTCACCAATGAGCGCCTCCGCCGGATGGGGGCAGGCGCTGGCCGGTAGCCACAGCGAGGTCACGGCGGGTCACTCCTCGGTCGTACGTGGTCTGGTTCGCAGGCGGCCCGGGGGAACTGGTCACCGCGGGCCGCCTGCGCGCTGGTCGGCGGCAGGTCCCCGACGCTACGAACCCCTGGAACCAGGGAGTTGGACAAAATGTGCGACCCACCCGTTCGCTACCCTTGGAAATGGCCAGACCAGCCACGAGGGGTTACATGAGCGAGCAAGCCGGGGCCATCGGTCGCCGTGTCCGCTACTGGCGCGAGCGTCGCAATCTGGAGCGCAAGCAGTTCGCCGACATGGTGGGCCGGTCCGTGTCGTGGCTGGACAAGATCGAGTCGGGCGAGCGCAACCTGCTGCGGCTGCCCATGCTCGAACGAGTTGCCGAAGTGCTCGGCATCGACCCGAGTGTGCTGACCGACGCCCCAGCCGCTCAGCACGCGGAAAGTTGCGTAGACGCCGTGGAGGTGCAGGCTATCCGGGCCGCGCTGGGTCAGTACCCGACCCTGGCGCCGCGCCCAGCCGGCCATGAACCGATCTCCCTGGCCCAGGTCACGCGTCAACTGTCCTATGTGGACCACGCTTGGCTGTCATCTCACTTCACGGTGGTATCACGGCATTTGCCGCGTTTGCTGGGTGAGGCACAGCTGGCGGTCGCCACAGCCTCCGAGGCTGACCAGGTGGCCGCCAGGCGGGTACTGGTGGTGGCGTACCGCTTGGCCTCGTCGATGCTGCTGAAGTTCGAGACCACAGACATTGCCTGGCTGGCCGCCGACCGGGCCATGCACACCGCCCTGGCCGTGGATGACACGGTGGCGCTGGCCCGCGCAACCCGGAGCGTGGCTCGGGCCATGACGGGTACCGGCCAACGCACCGAAGCCATTGCCGCTCTCATCGGCATGGCGGACCGGATGCGGCCTGAGCTGGCCACCAATGAGCAGGAGCTGTTGTCGCTGTATGGCATGTTGTTCCTGGCTGCTTCCATCACGGCCGCGGGGCAGGAAGACGGGACGCTGGCGCTCGCCATGCACGAAGAGGCCGACGCCACGGCCGCCCGGCTCGGTCCTGAACACGACACCCACCGGACGGTCTTCGGCCCAGCCAACGTGGCGCTCCACCGGGTGGCCGCACTGGTCCGGCTCCACGAGGCCGGCCGGGCGCTGGAGTTCGCCGAGACCATTGACCCCAGCCAGGTGACGGCGCTGCCGGCCGAACGCCGGGTCAACTACCTGCTCGACCTGACCGAAGCCTTTGCACATACCGGTAAGTACCACCAGGCTGTCCGGGCGCTCGGTGACGCTGAACAGGTTGCGTCCGAAGAAGTGCGGTGTCGGCCGCTGGCCCATGGCCTACTGCGGCTACTGCTTGGCAACACCAGCGGCGAGGCCAGCCGGAAGGTGCAGGAGATGGCTGGACGAGCGGGGGTAACGGCGTGAGCGAACGAGTGCTGTATCTGGTGGTGTGCGCAGCTGGTCCGGCAAGCCGCATCGACGAGATGGTCAAGCTGGCTCAGGACGATGGCTGGAACGTCTACTGCATTGCTACACCTTCAGCCGTAGAGCACTTCCTTGACGTACCGGCTCTCACCGAGCTGACGGGCCACCAGGTCCGCACCACTTACCGCAAGCCGGGCGATGAACCGTTGCCGCGAGCGGACGCCATCATCGTGGCGCCGGCCACGTACAACACGATTAATAAGTGGGCCGGTGGGATCGCTGACAACTACGTGCTCAACCAGCTGGCCGAGCTGACGGGGCTGGGCGCTCGCATCGTGGTGCTGCCGTTCGTCAACCAGGGGCTGGCGGCGAACCGAGTGTTCCTACGC
>JARIHM010000094.1 GCA_029288275.1 Candidatus Saccharimonadota bacterium
GCTTTTCCTTCACGCCTACAGCCTTCACGACCTCTTCTTGGAGCTTAATGAGCGGTTGAATGCTCTTGTGCGCCAGCTCGATCGCCTCGATCATCGTATCTTCGTCTACTTCCATGGCGCCGGCTTCCACCATCATGATGGCATCCTTGGTGCCGGCCACGGTCAGATCAAGCTTGGAGGTCTCCATCTGCTCTTCGGTCGGGAAGGCCACCAGCTTGCCGTCAATCAGGCCAATGCGCACGCCGGCCACCGGGCCTTCAAATGGCGCACCAGTGAGCATGAGTGCCGCGCTCACGGCCGTCATAGCAATAATGTTGGGCGCATGCACCATGTCGGCGCTTACCACCATAGCCACCGCCTGCACATCATGTCGGTAGCCCTTGGGGAACAGCGGCCGGATGGGCCGATCAATGAGGCGTGCACTCAGCGTAGCGTGCTCGCTAGCTCGGCCTTCACGCTTGATGAACCGGCTGCCCGAGATCTTGCCCGAAGCGTAGAACCGCTCCTCGTAGTCAATCAGTAGCGGGAAGAAATCGATGCCGTCGCGCGGCTGGTTGCTGACTACCGCCGAGCCAAACACCACCGTGTCACCGTAACGTACCGTGACAGCGCCATCGGCCAAAAAGCCCATTTTGCCGGTCTCGATCGTGAGCTCACGCCCACAAAACTCGGTCGTAAATTGCCGAGTTTGCCCCCCAAATGGGTGGATAATATCTTGATTCATGAAGATCCTCATGTGGATGGCGCGTACGTGCCAGGGACAAGAGATTAAATAATTAATCCCAAAGCTCTAACACATACTTCACGTGCTCGCCATCTAGGTAGTAAACCTGGATGTGTTCAGGCGCATTATAACACAATCGTACTCGGCGCCCAACCTGAAGGCTCAATGTGGCTTGAGTGCTCGGGTTGGGGCTCGTCCCGGCAATGCCGGGACGAGCGGAGGGTCAGTTGCTGAAGATCGCCTGGCGCAGCTGTGCCAGCTCATCGTGAGTGAGACGGCGGAGCGTTCCCTCAACGACGATGCCATCCTGGGCCAGTCGCGCAGCCGCGTCCAATGCCCCGGTGAAGCGAGGGATTCGCTTGCCTTCGCAGAAGTCGTGGTACACCGCATCCGGATCAGGCAGGCCCAGCGCCTCAGTCAAGCGGTCGAACAGCACCGGACCAAAAGCAGCGCGGAATGCGGCTTCCAGCTCAGGCGTCACGAAGGGCGCCGAAGAGCCGGGCGAACGCCACCTGGTACTGAGCCGAGTCAGCCGCCCACCCGCGACGGCGGGTCAGACTGTCGAACTCGGTCAGCAGACGGTCGTCCTGCGGGAGGCGATCGTGGCCGATCGGCCACGCCACGACCTCCGGCATGATCAGGTGGAGCTGGGAGAGGTGGGCGAACCGAGCGGCCTGGTCCCTCACCAGTGCGGCGAGCTCCCGGGTGACGTTCTCGACGTCGAGACGAGCCACCACGACGTAGGGACCGTCGAAGTTGAGGTACATGTCCGGCGAACCGACGGGCTTGGTCAGGTCGGCGCAGATCGGCCGGCCCTCCGGGTCCAGCTCGAACACGTAGCCGAGGGCGCCGGCCTGGTAGATGAAGTCACCATTCTGGACGCTGGCAGCGGCGGTGGTCGAGGTGGTCATGGCTGACTCCCTAGGATCGAGTTTTGGCAGATCAAGTCAACTGACTTATATACAATATATCATATTTTATGTATTTTGTCAATTAATACTCCTCGGGATCCCATTTCACAGCTTTAGCGTTTTGAGCGTGAATGAGGTATAATTTAACCGTAACTATTTTGTGTGGGGTGTTCGATTCGTAAGTCTGGTGTAGACAGGCGAATTATTGCATTTTTCACACGGTTTGCTCTGGCTAGTTGGCTAGCAGGGCTATTTGTGATGGCTCTCATTCCAGGACAAGCGCCGGTAGCCCACGCCACCTCCGGCATCAACCAACAGATCAATTTCCAGGGCCGACTACTCAATAATGCCGGAGCCGTAGTTGCTGATGGCACCTACAACATGGAATTTAAGATCTATCAAGACGGGGCTGGCACGTCGTCCGGCGATCCCAGCGGTACCCTCAAATGGACCGAGGATTGGGTCTATGGCAGCGGTTCGCCCGATAACCGAGTGACGGTTAAGAACGGTTACTTCTCGGCGTCACTGGGCTCCCTAACGGCCCTCTCGGCCGTCGATTTTAATCAAACCACCCTCTGGCTGTCGGTAAATGTAGGCAATACTAGTACAGCCGCTACATTTAGCGCGGCCTCGGGTGATGGCGAAATGCTGCCCATGAAGCGGCTAAGCGCTGCGCCATACGCGCTCCAAGCGGCCAACGCCGGTGCGTTGGGCGGACTCACGGCCAGCCAGTTTATCCAGAACGTAGCGCCCAATACTACCCAGCAGACAGCCAACATCAATCTGGTGAGTGGTGCGGCGGCCAATGTGGCCGCCGCGCAAATCCAGGCCGTGGCCAGCGCGACGGCGCCGGTGCTCGTACTCAAAGGTGGTGCTACGCCCGGCACCGGCGCCGATCTTCTGCAGCTGCAAAATTCCAGCGGAACCCCACTGGCCGGCTTCGACTCCAGCGGCAACCTACGCGTTGCTTCCAGTATCGACACTCAGACCGCCACTAATCTGACGATTGGCGGTAGCACAGCCACCGGCATTACACTCGGCCAGGCTACCATCGTGCAACCCGGCAGTTCGTCAATAACGGCCTTTGTGGTCAAATCGCCTACCACAGGCACTAACGAAAACGTGCTACAGGTCGATACCACCAATGAGCGCGTGGGAGTGGGGGTGATGCCAATCATCCAGGGAAAACTTAACGTTGTTACAGCCAGCATGCCCGCACTTGTGGTGTACCAGGGAAGCACGAGCAATCCCATTGCCAACTTCACTACTGGAGGCACCGGCACGGGCACGGTCACCGTGGGCAGTGGCAGTGCCAACATTACCGGCTCCGGCACCAGCTTTACCACTTCGTTCCGCGTCGGAGATGGTATCTACGTAGCCAGCGCTACGCCGCAAATCCGCGTCATCAACACTATCACCAGCAATACGGCCATGACCGCTACGAGCACCTTTAGCTCCGGCACCAGCGGCCTCAGCTACACCATTGGCAGCTTGGGTGCCGGTACCGTTACGACCAACGGCACCGCCAACCTCGTGGGCAGCGGCACCTCCTTCACTACCTTGTTTACGGTTGGTGATACTATCCTGATAAATGGCGAGACACCCCGTATCATCAACAGCATCACCAACAATACCCATCTAACTGCCACCAGTGCCTTTAGTACCAATGCTTCGAGCTTGAGCTACATGCGGGCCGGTACGCAGAACCTTGTACTTCAACCCACCGGCGCCATTGGTCTAAACACCGCTTCACCCCAAGCCGCCCTGCATGTGCTACCGGCGGGCGTGGCGCAAAAGGGCCTCATTCTGCAAGACACCAATGGCCAGACCGCCAACGTGTTTGAGATTCAGGATGCCAGCGGCACCACGCTCGATTCGATCGATCCATCGGGTAATGTGAACCTAGCCTCGGGCGCAGCGCTCAAGTTTGGCGGCACCACAGTCTGTACCGTGAGCGGGTGTACGCCGACCGGAGCCTCGGGCAGTTACATCAACAACAGCACCACACTGCAGGCCAACGCCAACATTGATATTCAAAGCAACTCCGATAGCAATGCCACGCTTACCCTGGTGAACCGTGCCACCCAGAGCGCCGACATCATCCACGTAACGGACTCGAGCAACAATCCCCTGTTTGTGCTCGATACCTTTGGCGGAGCGCATTTCTACAGTGGTAAGGTGGAGTTTGACCAGGCCGTAGCCGTGGGTGATACGCCCAGTGCTGGCCAGACCCTACGGCTAACGGCCACTGCTGCCAGTACCATCGGCCTGACGGTAAATGCCAGTATCGGCCAAACTGCCGACCTAGTAGAGTTCAACGGCAATAACGCCCGCAGTGTGATTTACAATGCCGCTGGCACGCTGGCTGTGACGGCTGGTACCAACCAAACGGCCGATAACGCAACCATCACCCAAGGCAACACCTCGGGTACGATTACCAACGGCCTGCTCGTGAACCGCAACGGCACGGGCGGCACCACCACGAATGGCATTAACATCACCCAAACTAACGGTACGCTCAGTAACGGCCTCGCCTTTACCGGCACGATTGGCCTGGACATTACACGCGCCAGCGGTACGCTAACTATCCAAGGCGGGGGCGGGGTAACGCTAAGTACGGCCAATGCCAGCGGCGCTACCGGCAGCATTAGCATTCAAGGCGGCAACTCCTCTACCGGTACGGCGGGCAACGTGAGCATCGACACGGGCACCACCTCCACGGGCACACCAGCAGTTAACATTGGCACCGCTAACGCCAAAACCATTCAGCTGGGCAGTACTAGTCTGAGCTCAGGTACGCAGACCATCGCCATTGGCAACAACAACACCGCCGGCGGTACCACCGACGTCACCATTGGCACCGGCACCACGGCTAGCGGCACCACCACGGTGCAGGCTAGCGGAGCACTCACACTCACAGGTGGTGCCACCTCAACCTGGTCGGTCGGCGGTAGCAATCAAAGCCTCACGCTCCAGACCTCGGGTACCGGCACACTAGCCCTCCAGGCGACGGGCGCTGGCACCATTGCGCTGGGTAATAACGCCCAGAACAGCACCATCAATATTGGCCACACCGGCGCCACCGCCAACACCACCTCGGTGCACCTGGCCGATTCCACCGGCGCCACCCAGACCGTCTCCATTGGCGGTACCTCGGCCAGCTCTACTGTTAGTCTCCAGGGCGGTACCGGCTCAAGTGCGATTACACTCTCGGCCGCGGCCAGCGGCACCATTAAAGTAGGCGACACCAACGCCAATACCATCAGCATCGGTGCCGTCGACGTAGATGCCGCCAGTACCTGTCTCTTATACACATCT
>JARIHM010000032.1 GCA_029288275.1 Candidatus Saccharimonadota bacterium
GTATAACTTTTGTTCTCAAGCAGGTACACGAAAAACCGGACTTTGTCCGGTTTTTCGTGTTTAACAAGACTAGAAAAAGTTCTCAGAAAGTGTTACTTTAGGCTGCCTATAGGCAAAATAACAAAACGGTTATGCTCCATAACACTTATGTTTAACATGTTTAACATTCTTATGCTTATCTCTGATATGACATTATGTCGTGGTGTTAAAACTACTGGGAATTTTAGCAGCGGTGTTGGCCTGTCTTCAGTACGTGCCCTATATTCGCGATATCATTAAAGGCAAGACTAAGCCCGAGCGGGCGGCATGGTTGATCTGGCTAGTATTAGGCGGGGTATTAGTGGCATCGCAGCTTGCTAAGGGTGGCCGTGATTCCATCCTCATTACCTTTGTGCAAATGTCAGGCAACGCGCTGGTGCTCGTTTTGGCCTTCAAATACGGCAGTGGCGGTTTGGCACGCCGCGACTGGGCTGCGCTCACGGCCGCTGGTGTTGGCATTGTACTGTGGCTTCTCACCAAGCAGCCGCTAATGGCACTAGCTATCGCCGTTAGCGTGGATGCGTTGGGCAATGTGCTGACGATTCGCAAGGCCTATCATCAGCCGCACAGCGAGACGCTTATCACCTGGGCTATGTCGGGTACCGCTGCCACCTGTGCCGCGCTTGCGGTGGGATCGTGGGATTGGGCGCTGCTGGCTTATCCAGTATCGGTGATGGTGGCTAATGCTGTGACGGTAAGCGTGATTATGTCTCGACGACGCCAACTGGCGGTGGTACCGGATTCGATTGAGGCAGAAGCACCTGAACCGGCCTTTGTGATGGAGCTCCCTCGGATGGTCGATGGTCTTACTCGCGTTAAAACACCTTAGACTAAGACAATTCTCAGCCGAAATAAGGTACAATAAGTACCAATGATTACGATTATTCTCATTATCCTCTTGTTTGCATCCTTAGTATTGGTACATGAATGGGGCCACTTTGCGGCTGCTCGACGCAATGGGGTGGGGGTTGAGGAATTTGGCTTTGGCTTTCCGCCCAAGGTGTGGGGTCGAGTGCGTAAGGGTGTGCTGTACTCTATAAACCTCTTGCCGCTGGGCGGGTTTGTCCGCCTCAAGGGTGAGGATGCCGAGGATAATGGTCCAGGCACCTTTGGCGGCTCGTCATTTGGTACTAAAGTCAAAATCTTGTTAGCAGGTGTGGGCATGAACCTGGTGAGCGCGGTTGTATTGCTGTATGTGCTGTGCCTAGTGGGGCTGCCAGGACTGGGCGCGCCGTTTGAACCTAGTTTCCTGCATAGCAGCTACGCCCAGCCGCGACAGCTGATCTTGGCTGATGTGGCCGCCGGCTCGCCAGCGGCCAAGGCTGGGTTACAGCGTGGGGATTATCTGCTCACTCTGGACGGTCAAACTATGTCTACCGACCAGCAGCTGCGTGATACCACCAAGGCCCGCGCCGGTCAGACCGTTACACTGGCGGTGCGTCACGATGGCCATGATCGCACGCTCCAGGTGACGCTGCGCGGGCCCAAAGCCACTGACGGCTTTTTGGGCGTGATCGCGCAGCAGGTCTATCAGCTGCGTTACGATCTGCTCTCGGCGCTGGTGGCAGCCCTCTACATTACTGGGTCATTGTTTGTGGCTACCATTTGGGGCGTCATCCAGCTGATCATTGGTATTCCCGCGCTCATTGGCGGCCTGTTTTCGAGCAGTGTGCCCGCCGCCGCGGAGCAGGCCTCGGGTCCAGTGGGGATTATCTTTATCCTCAAGAGCCTGTCGAGCTTAGGCTTTAGCTATGTCATCTTGTTTATGGCTAATATTTCGGTGGCGCTAGCGGCCTTTAATGTCTTACCCTTGCCTGCGCTGGATGGCGGCCGGTTAGCTGTGGCAGCGGTGCGGCGCTTTACTAAGCGTAAATGGAGCGCTGCGGCCGAGGCGCGCTATCACGGCATTGGTTTTATCGCTCTGATCGTACTCATGCTGCTCATTTCGGTATATGACCTAAGGAAGTACTTCTAATGGCCCGCCTTATTCCCAAAGAACTGCCTGATCACCTGCGCGTGCCATGGAAAGTGCTCGATGCACTGCTCGTATTTTTGGGCACCTGGATCGTGGTGCCGATCATCATTGTGCTGCTTTTGGGTGCTATCCAGCACTGGGTACCCTGGGCTCACGCGCTCCTGGCGGGTTTGAGCGATAGCCAGACCACTGATCGTAGTGTTATGGCCAACTTTATCCTGGCGGTAGCTTCGGCTATTGCCGGCTTAGGCCTTGTGTTTGGCTACGTACGTCACTACAAGGTATCTTGGCAGAGCCTAGGCTGGCGCCGCTTTAAGGTATTGCAGGCCGTAGGCTACTTGCTGGCCATCTTCATTATTTTTGTCATTGGGGCTGAGCTACTCATCCAGCTCTTGGCTCTGGTTGACCCTGCTGCTGCGAACCAGGCTCAGAGCGACACTCTCATTGATGGTGCGGTGCACCACAGGTGGCTCGCTATTATTGGCCTGGTAATCGTGCCGCCAATCATCGAAGAAACGGTTTTTCGCGGTTTTATTTTCCCCGCTTTGGCTAAGCGCTGGGGGTGGTGGCCAGGCGCTATTGCATCGAGCGTACTGTTTGGATTTGCTCACCTGCAAGCCAATGTTGGCCTCTACACATTTTTGTTAGGCCTCTTGCTGTGCTTCATGTATACGCGGCTGAGGAGTATTTTTCCGGGTATGGCGCTGCATATGATTAATAATTATCTGGCTTTCTTGGCACTAACGGGACCAAAATAAGATGAGATTGTCGCACCCAATCACCAGAACCACGCGGGATGCGCCGGCACTAAATTTGCCGATGCCGACCTCATGGGCTGCCCAGACGTTGGCAGAGGGTTCAGTAGAATGGAAGCGTCGCACCACGGCCAACAGCCGGCTGGTTAAGCCGACAGCAGTAAACGCCAGTTTGAGCTGACACTTTTGGCAAAATGGCCTTGTTTTTATGCCTAAATATAGTATGATTATACGCATCCCTCGACCCTAAGCATACGAAGGAGTATGGCGGATGGAGGAGCAGCAGACGCTTGGGGACTTGCTCCTCAAGCAAATTGACAGTACATTCACGCAAATAAGGAGGGATTTTCCCAACGGCGAGGTCCGCATCGATGACGCGGCGATCTTTTTGGCCCAGGCCATTAAGCAGCCGCGACAGTTGGTGTATCAGCTCCTGTTGGGGCTTGAGCGAAACCGCAAGATCAAGCTGGTTAAGACGGGCCCCGCCCCTCATTGCAAGGTTTTTCCGGCTGATGCCAAGGTTCCGCGTTTGCGGCACTCGATCACCAACCGTCGTGGAGACGAGCAGAGTGGTCGAATCAGTTTGGCTCGGGGTCAACAGTCATTGTCGATCAAGCAGCCAAAGGCGCCTGTGGCTGAGCCGTCGGCCCCTGAAGAGGACGCTGAGCTGGCCAAGCTGCGGGAGCAGATCGCCGCGCTCCGCACCCAGATGGAGCATGACGATGGCCGGCGCCGCCGGCTCGAGGAGACCCTGGAGCTGGAACGTAACAAG
>JARIHM010000051.1 GCA_029288275.1 Candidatus Saccharimonadota bacterium
AATATCGAACAGCCGGCCGACGAGCCGCAGGAACTCAAGACCGACATTGGCACCGTACGGATTCAAAAGCTGGAAACCGAAATGGAGACCAGCTACCTCGCTTATGCCATGTCGGTGATTATTTCGCGCGCCTTGCCGGACGTGCGTGATGGTCTCAAGCCAGTGCACCGCCGCATTCTCTATGTAATGAACACCATGGGTCTGCGCCATAATGCCAAGTATCGCAAGAGTGCCCAGGTGGTGGGTGAAGTGATGGGTAAGTACCACCCGCATGGCGACACCGCCATTTACGACTCCATGGTCCGTATGGCGCAGGACTTTTCTTACCGCTACCCGTTGGTGGATGGCCAGGGTAACTTTGGCTCCATGGATGGCGACTCACCGGCGGCCATGCGTTATACCGAGGCCCGGATGGCCGCCATCACTGAGGAGATGCTGGTCGACATCGAAAAAGAGACTGTCGACTTTGTGCCCAACTACGACGGCTCCACCAAGCAGCCGAGTGTACTGCCGGCTAAGCTGCCCAACCTGCTCTTAAACGGCCAGATGGGCATCGCCGTAGGTATGGCCACCAACATTCCGCCGCATAACCTCACCGAGCTGATTGATGGCATCGTGGAGCTGATCGATAATCCCGAGGCCACACTTGATGACCTCATGAAGCACGTGAAGGGTCCGGATTTCCCAACTGGGGGCATTATCTTTGGTGCCGATTCCATCCGCCAGGCATATGGTACCGGTAAAGGTGGCATTGTGGTACGGGCCAAGGCTGAGATCGTGGAGACCAAGAAAGGCTTAGAGCAGATCGTCATCACCGAGATTCCGTATGCGGTGAACAAAGCCAGCTTAGTAGAGAAGATCGCTGAGTTGCACCACGATAAGCGGGTGTTGGGTATCGCCGACTTGCGTGACGAGAGCTCGCGGGCGGGGGTCCGGATTGTGGTTGATGTAAAGCGTGACGGCTATCCCAAGAAGATCCTTAACCAGCTATACAAACTGACGCCACTGCAGAGTGCCTTCCATGTCAACATGCTGGCACTCGTGGACAACGGTCGTCAGCCGCGAGTATTGAGCCTCGAAATGATGCTGCGCGAATACCTGAGCCACCGTCAGGTGGTGGTACGCCGCCGCACCGAGTTTGAGCTGCGCAAAGCCAAAGAGCGGGCTCACATCTTGGAAGGCTACAAGATTGCGCTCGATCATATTGATGAAGTTATTAAGGTGATTCGCGCCTCGCAGACTAGCGAGGAGGCCTGCAATAACTTGATGGCTAAGTTTGGGCTGACCGAAATTCAGGCCAAGGCTATTTTGGCCATGCAGCTGCGGCGCCTAACCGGCCTGGAGCGCGAAGCCATCGAAAACGAACTAACCGAATTGCGTAAGCTCATCGCCGAGCTCGAGAAGATCTTGGCTAGTGAGAGCGAAATCCTGCGCATTATCCGTGAAGAGCTTGAGGAGATGAAGGCCAAGTACGGCGACGAACGGCGTACCCAGATCATTAGCTCTGAAGTAGGCAAGTTTAGCGAGGAAGAGCTAGTGCCGAACGAGCAGGTGATCGTGACGCTCACTTCTGGCGGTTACATTAAGCGCATCCCGAGCAATACCTACAAGAGCCAGGGCCGTGGCGGTAAGGGCATTATGGGCATGGCCACCAAAGAAGAGGATGTGGTGCAGCACCTGGTGCTGACACATAATCACGACTTTATGCTGTTCTTTACTAATAAAGGCCGCGTGTTCCGGCTGAAAGTTTATGAGATTCCGGCGGCCTCGCGTACAGCTAAGGGCCAGGCAGTGCCGAACCTCCTGCAGCTGGCGCCGGGTGAGAGTGTAACGTCGCTCGTGAACTTTGATGCAAAAACTACTCACGATTATCTCTTTATGGCCACGCGCCAGGGCACGGTCAAGAAGACGCCGTTGAGCGACTATGCCAACGTGCGTGCCAACGGCTTGATCGCCATTAAGCTGGACGCTGGCGACGAACTGGGCTGGGTCAAACTGACGAGCGGTAAGGACGAGATTCTGATGTCTACGGCGCTGGCACAAGCCATTCGCTTTAAAGAGAATGAGGTCCGGCCCATGGGGCGAGCCACTCGCGGAGTACGCGGCATCCGTCTGCGAAGCGGTGACAGAGTAGTGGGCATGGACCTGGCTTCGCCTGGCATGGAGCTGCTGGTAATAATGGAGAACGGTTATGGCAAGCGCACCAAGGTCGACCAGTTTGCGACCCATGCCCGCGGCGGCGTCGGCATTAAGGCTGGTGTCGTAACAGCCAAGACGGGCAAGACGGTGGACGTGCGTGCTATTGGCGACGCCACCGACGACCTCGTGATTGTCTCAAGCCAAGGCCAGGTAATCCGCTTGGCGCTAGGGGATATCTCGCTCATTGGGCGTGCTACTCAGGGGGTGCGTATTATGCGCATGAAGGAGGACGACAAGGTAGCTTCCGTGGCCTTAGTGGGCGAGGCTAAATTAGAGGGAGAGATCACTGAGCCAGCGGCCGAGGCCTAAAAGTCTCTCCAGATAGGGAAAAAAGAGCCCCGCATTGCGGGGTTCTTTTTATGGTTAATGTCACGATAATTTAGAAATTTTTGACACATTCTTTCATGAAAACGACCATATTGGTCACCTTACTTAGAACGTATTCTAAACATTGGTGGGTAAATGGTAATACCCGTTTGTTATCTAATCCAAAGCAGAGGGCCATGGTCTTGTCTGGACGATTTTCCAAGACAATCCAATTCGCAATTGGACTAGCCGCAGCTAGCGGCTTTGCGTTGGTCTTGAATAACGGTGCGTGGGCGGCCGAAGTGGTTAGCCCAGACACGGTTGCTCAAGCTCCAAGCCTGAATCAACTGCAAACGGCTCAGGATCAGTTAGCGCAAAAGGTAGCGGCCGCCAATCAGCTATCGAGCCATCTGAGCGCCAGTTTGACGGCTCAGGACGGGGGTGAGTCGCAGATAATGAATCATGGAGCCGTAACCGGGCAGTCATCAGACACCCCAAGCGGTCCAGTGGCAGTGTCCACGGTTGGCGGTGATCAGGCGGCTGGGTTGGCAAATCCTCGCATGATGACTACGCCGACTGAGAGTGCGGATACTCCGTTGGCTCAGACAAACCCTGTGTCTACGGACCAGGCTTCTCCGAGCATGGGCGTTCAGTTACCGGTTGCTCCGACCAGTACGCCTCCTGCCGTGAATGCACCCCAGCTGACCGTGCCAGTACTCGTATCTGAGGCCGGCTCAACGCATCGATACCGGGCTATAGCGCTCGTTATCCAGCCCACCATTACCAGCCAAAATGACCTGCCGGCCGGTCTGGTGATGGGCTCGCAGATGCCGCGGACAGCTCAGGACAGCAAGGTGCCGGCCCACCCTAATGGCCTCCTAAGTACCCTTGTGGCCGAGCTGGGCGGGATTATTATGCCGCAACTGGCGGCTCTGCCAATCCTGGCGGCTTCACCAATTGTGGCTGTTTCACTCCTGCTGCTTGCTGTGACACTATGCCTATTCAATCTTCCAAGCTTTAGCTATGGCTTATGGCTGCGCCGCTCCGGATACGCTCATGCCGCGCGCAGTGATATGGCCGCCTTATTCTTTGCTACACCACTCACTTTGAGCTATGCCAAGCCTGTTCGCTTACCGCATAGCTCATTTTCTTTGTGGTGTCAGACAACAAATGATGTTCATCAACTCATTAACCAGGAAGGGAGGTAGCTATGAAGATGCGACGCTATTTGATGAGCGCTTCGGTGGCCGGTCTGGCTGCGGTGGCAGTGAGCGGCGTCGCGCTGGCTGACTCAGCTACGGTGTCAAATACCGGTCCGGGGTCAAGCCAATCGATCGTCATCAATAACACAACCACGGACACTACCACAAATACGAATGCGGTAGCCATTACCAATACAAATGTCCAAAGCAGCACGAGCGGTGCCGTGACCGTAAGCGGGAATACTACGGCTGGAGGTGCTGTCTCTGGCAATAGTACTAACCAATCAAATCAGTCGACCACTGTGACGATTGGCAATACCGTGCCGGTGGGCGGCTCTGGCGGAAACACCCCGCCACCCAACGGCGGTACGCCAGGTGGCGGCTCGGGCGGCAGTACGGGCGGCACTGGCGGTGGCGGTTCGGGTACTGGCGGCGGCTCAACGGGCGGGAGCGTCCTTGGCGCCGCCACCGTAGCCGCAGGTGTCGGACAGGGAGCCAGTGGTGGCGTCCTGCCAGAAGTCGGCGCTTCGGTACCTATGGATGTGTCGGCGCTGCGTGCGCTGTACCACCCCACTGCACCAGCAGCTACTACCAAACTAGCCAAGCAGACGGACGGTATCTCCGCGATCTTCTTGATCGTAGCCTCGTTGCTTAGTCTAGCCGGCGCTGCAGGGAGCGCTATCTATGCACAACGTAAGGAACAGAAAGTTTAGGAGGCATTTGATGAACCGCATGCGTATTGCTCGTAATGTCCTTTCGGCCACCACCGTGGCGCTGGGGCTTGCCTCAGCCGTATCGGCCGAGCAGTCTACGCCGCCGGCTCAACCTCAGATCTCCAGTCAAACCGAGCCGACGTCGGCGCCTACTCCAGTGGCGACGCCCGTTGTCCGGCCGCACATTACCCTGAACGGTCAACCTTTGCCCGTCCAATCTGACGGTAGCGTGAATGGCGCCTCAGCTGACGGCACCACTACCGTCCAGTCGGTCGGTGGTCAGACCACAGTTACCACCACTGGTCCTACGACGGGACACACCAGCGTGGTGGCTGGCAATAGCGATCTCAACATTAATGTGGATGGTGGCGCTAGCGGCGGCAGTACGAGCTGGAGCAGCACCCAAGTATCTGGCTCAAGCGGTAGCAGCACGATGAGTTCAAGCTCTTCAAGCACAACCGTTATTAGCACGGGTGGCGGCTCCGTAACGCCGTAGCCGTCCACAACAGGCGGGCCCTCGGGCCCGGTACTAGACACAACTAACTATTAACTAGAAAGGAATTGCAGCATGATTAAAGCATCTGTACTTCGCTACGCAGCCATTGGTATGGCTTCACTGAGCCTGGCCGGCTTTGCCGCCGCCAGCACCGTAACTGTTGGTACGACCGGTCCTGGTTCGCTCAACAGCGTTTCGCTCAACAACACGAACACCGCTACGCACACCAACGCCAACGGCGTGGGTGTAAACAACTTTAATGGTCAGCTGTCGGCCAGCGGTAACGTTCTTGCGGCCAACAACACCACCGTTGGTGGTGCCGCTTCGGGCAACACCAGCAACTCGAGCAGCCAAGGCACTGGCGTGGGCATCACCAACACCGCCACTGCTACGAACATGCCGATCCTGATGGGTTCGGACACCGTCAGCTTGAACCTGACCGGCCCGAATTCGACCAACACGGTGGGTATCAACAACACCAACAACACCACTACGACCAACACGAACCTGGTCCAGGTGAGCAACAACAACCTGCAGGCTTCCACGAGCGGCAGTGTTGGTGTGTTCGGTAACACCTCCGCCGGTGGTGCCACCTCGGGTAGCACTTCAAACACCAGCAACCAGACCACGACCGTTACCATCGGTAACTAGTTCTCTGGTATGATGAGGGCCGCGTGCCCTCATCAGCAATTATCTGCGGCTGTAAGCCAAAATAGTCACACTGCCTAACTGGAAGGGGGAGACGGAAACCGATGAAACGACGACTATTCTCCAGCATCTGTATAAGTTTAATATTGGCCAGCCAGACCCTGATGGGCGGTGTGGCATTGGCGACGGCGCCACCGACTCCGGCTCCGCCGGCTACGCCCACGCCACCACCCACTCCGACGCCCCCGGCTACGCCCGATCCATCGCCGAGCGCGACGCCTACGCCTCCACCTACGCCCACTCCACCGGCCACGCCACAGCCCAATCCGGACGGCACTGGTACGGTGGGTGGCACCAGTGACAACAGTCAGGCTGGTGTCGCGACGTCCGGCCAGACGGGTGCTGGTCAGACTGGTCCCACGCAAACGCCAGGCCCCAATGGTCCTACCGGACCGTCCCAGCCCACTGGCGTTATCCCGGATTGGGTGTTCGACACCGTCTCACAGACTTGGGTGGCAGCCGATAAGAACTCCTTCATGTACGACAAGAATGGCAGCGGCTACTGGCTATCGCCAAAGTACTATTATGACACCCGCGTTGGTTGGTATGAAATTGTGCCTGCCGGCTCGGTGCAGCCGTCATATATGATCACGGCGCCACGCGTTATTCATACGGCCTTTGGCGACATTGTGGTTGGTTCGGCCGATTGGCAACTGGCTAAAATGATGGGCATTTTGGACGCTCAGGGCCAGCCCACAGGTGCAGCTGCACTGAGCGTGAATGGTAGCGGTGCCGGTTCGGTTAACCAGGCTGGGATTGCGAATTCCACCCAGAGTTGGTTTGATCTCACAAACCTCGTTAATGTTATCAACACGCTGCAAAGTGCGGCCAGATCAGGCAATGTCGCTGTTGCTGGCAACACCAGCGTGGGCGACTCGGCAACGGGTGCGGCCGTGGTGCTAGCCAACCTAATTAACTTGCTCGCCTCAGCTTGGTCGTGGTCAAACGGCAATTTGACCTTCTTTATGCAAAACTTCTTTGGTAACCTTACCGGCGATATCAGACTGCAGCCCAATGCCAGCACGGGTGGCGGCGGTGCCCTCGGGGGCGGTTCGGCCGGTATCTCAAACACTGGCAATAGCTCGAACAACCAGGCCAACGTAGATACCAACAACACGCTCAACGTAAATGCTCAGAATACCGGCAACATTACCAATAATGTTGACCTCGATGCGCAGTCGGGCAATGCCACGGCCCAGGGTAACACCTCGGCTGGTAACGTCACCACGGGCAATGCCTACGCCGAGGCTAACATCATCAACCTCATCAACTCGTTCATTAATTCGGGCAGCTCCTTCTTTGGCATCCTGAACATCTTTGGTAGCCTCAACGGTGATATTCTCTTCCCGGACGGCTTCTTGAATGGCCTCCTAACAAGTAGCAATAGCGATCCCAACGGCGGTACGGCCACCAACAACACCACCGGTCCAAATTCAACCAACCAGGCTGGTGTGACGAATAATAACCAGACCACGGTGAATAACACCTCCGACTACGGCCTGGCCAATAATATCCAAACGACAGCCAACAGCGGCAACGCCACGAGTGGCAGCAATACCCAGAGCGGTTCTACGAGTACCGGCAACGCTACCACCTCTAACGGGCTCTTTAACCTAGTAAACAGCACCATCTTTGGCGACAATGCGGTGCTGGTGATTGTGAACGTAATGGGTCACTGGGTGGGCAAGATTATGAATCTGGCTGGTGGCACCACCGAGGCAGCCCTGCTCACCGGCAACGCTGGCACCGCCAGTAACGGCGCGACTGGCCCAAACTCCACCAACCAAGCCAGTGTGAGTAACAGTAATCAGACCACGATCAACCAGACCAATAATGGTACCATTACCAACAACGTGAACGTGCACGCTGGCTCTGGTGACGCCACTGCCACGGACAATAGCCGGGTGGGTAATGTCTCGACTGGTAACGCCCAGGCAGCCTCAAATACAGCCAATATTGTCAACTCTGTGTTGAACATTAAGCATTGGTTCGGTGTGCTGGTGATCAACGTATTTGGTGACTGGTTCGGCAGCGTTAATGAGAACACCGATGCTGGTAATCTGCCAGCCTCCGCTACTGCTGGCGGGCAGGGGAGCGGTCCGGCTGCGGCCGCCCCGGGTGTAAGTAGCTTAGCTGCCGGCGCGGCTGCAGCTCTCATGCCTAGCTCGGTGGCAGCCAGCGGTGCGCACTTAGGTAGTATGGCAAGCATAGTGGCTGGTACAGCCGCCGTTACGGGTGGTGCCGGTGCAGTGCTAGCTGCTACCCACGCTGCTGCCCCGGTTGTAACCGCTGTAGCGGCCGCAGCCAAGGGTAATGGTATGAACCTCCTGTTCATCATCTCGGCGCTCATGCTGCTGCTTGCCGGCGCAACTTTCTCGGTAGAGCGAAGACTCAAGCGGCGCTAGGCCAAAATATCCGAGCGAGGCCCTCTGCTACTGTCAGGGGGCCTCGCCGTCTTGAACCTAGCGCCCTCAGATAAAAACCGCTACAATAAGCGCTAAGTTTTCAAGGAGTTTCCACGGTGGTCTATAATCCCTACATTGTCATTCCGCTCGCCACGTGGGCTGTTGCCCAGATTGCTAAATTTGTTTTAGCGGCGTTACGTGGTAAGCTCGATTTTCGCTATCTCTACGCTTCAGGTGGTATGCCGAGCGTGCACTCAGCCGTGGTATGTTCGCTAGCTACAACGTCCCTGCTCCTGGACGGCCCAGGTAGTCACTTGTTTGGGCTAACGGCCGTTTTGGCCGCCATCATTATTTATGACGCCCTGGGCGTGCGCCGGGCCACTGGCGAGCAAGGCGAAGCCATTAACATGCTGATGGCCAGCCTCGACCGCAGCAAGATCAAGTTGGAGCAGCCTGATCTACGTCTGCGCGAGGTGCTAGGTCACAAGCCCACCGAGGTAATTGTGGGCGGCATCGTTGGTGTCCTGTTGGGCGGGTTCTTTAATTACGATCACTTGGGTGCGTTGGGGCTGTTCTTGCAGAGTATCCCCGTAGCGCCAGAACTGTGGATCTACGCCGGGGTATTCGGGCTGATCGTCATTGCTGGCTGGGCACAACGGCTGGTGCTGCGCGCACGCTACCGTAAGTCGGCCACTATCGGCCGCCTCACTCGGCGTATTGTCACGGCTTCACAGACTGTGGGCTGGATCGGCCTCTTTACCGTGCTCTTTCAGTATGAGCGAGCCAGCTACGCGGCCTGGCGTCTGTGGCCATTGGCCATGCTGGCCATTGGCCTGGCCTGGGCTATTAGCCTGTTTGCAAGCTCATATCGGACGGTGCCAGAAGCCCTGGCGGCCGAGAATGATCAAGCTCGCAAGCTCAAGTGGCTGCGCTGGGGTACGAAGAAGGATAAGTCCAAGCGTTAATCACCTAGCACGAGGGAGGCTGGTACTGGTTGAGACGAAAATGTCGACGACGAGCCTCATTGCTCGAGCGCTGAGTGAGGTAGGTTTAGGTCTTGGCAAAAGCGCATGCTTTCGTGCAGCCAGTAGCTAGCCGTACCCTCTCACCATAAGCATTTTGCGCTATACTAGCGATAATGGCTATTACTCTGCCTCATTTTGATCACCATTATCGAGAAATGCTGCAAACCCGGCGCCGGTTTGCGGGTCTACTCGCCGTCTTGTTTGTTAGTTTATCGGTGGTGATAGGGCTGCAGTTTCGAGCTAGTCATGCTACCACTCTCATTACCGTAAGCGGCCGTGTTTACAATGCCACCACGGGGGCTGGTTTAGCCAATGTGACGCTAAACTTGTGCGGCAATCCAAGCACCGGTCCAACGGTCGCCTCGGTGGTAACGAATGGTGCTGGTAGCTGGTCTGTCTTGATCGGTCAGGATTATGGCTATTGCGTCCGTTATGTGAGCGGCGCACCAGGGGGTCTCAATGGACCGAGTGCTCCGAATAATAATCCGGATGTGGGGGCACAGAAAACGTACGAGTGGCAAGCCGCGGGCATGAATTGCTATCACAATACGACCGATCCGGCTTGCTCGGGTACGGCGCTGCAGACATGGGATCGTTCGATTGATACAGGCAACGATCTGGTTTTTACTACTGCTGCTACTCCAATACCTACACCGGTGCCTACACCTGCTCCCACGCCTAAGCCAACACCAGTACCCACGCCGGTTCCCACGCCCAAGCCAACGCCCAGGCCGCCGGTAACTTCAGTGCCACCGTCGGCCGCCGGGGGTGGTTCGACCCCAGTGGCTACACCTGCTCCAACCCCGGCTCCGCCTGCCCAGCCCACCAACTTCCAGGCTATAGTGGCCGGCGATAACGCCATTGTCTCGCTCTCCTGGAGCCCCGTTACGGCTGCGGCCGGCCTCAAAGGCTATGAGCTCGACCGCTCAACGAACAACACTGATTGGTCAAGCCTGGTTACAGCTTATAGCGATACCCAGTATCGTGATGAAACGGCGGCCTTCGGTGTTCATTATTATTACCGAGTGCGAGCCCAGGATAATACTGGTGGACTATCACCGTTTGCCACCGTGGATGCCGTCACGCCGGCCTTCCAAGGCAACGCAGTGGGGGATGTCTCATATACCAGCGAAGATAGCCTCGCTGCCGTGGCTCTCCCCGGCGGCAGCGTCAGCGATCAGGCCAACTGCAGCCTGAACGCTGATACTCAGCAACGCAAGCCACAGAGCACCAAACAGACGATTGTGCTCGGCCCGTACGCCTTTGTTTGCAAGGCCATTTCGGGCAATGTCATTACCGACTATAATCATCCAGTCCGCTGGACGCTTAATCTCAAAAACAAGCTGAGTGGTTACACTACGCCGGTGGCAGCCGTTCTGGCGAGTGATGGTACGGCCAAGGTGATTCCAGGAGCCAGCTATGATGCCAAATCGCAGGTAATGAAATTCAGCACCATTCCGACCGGACCGGTGGTAGTGCTAGCTAGCAAGACCACGCCGATTCCTTGGTCGCTGTTGGTACCGCTGGGAGTAGTGATGCTAGGGATTGCCGGGGTCTTCATATGGCTGCTACGGCGGCGTCAGACCTCCAATTATAATGAGTATCTGCGCTCCAAATACTACAACTTGTAGCGACTAGAACGATCTTGAGTAAACTTACCAGATGTGGTATGGTAAAGGATCGTGCAAACATCATTTTTCGCAATCGTACTGGACCAGGCCCGAATGTACATCGCTATAGCGATGGTACTTGTGATGGCTAGCCTGCCCACGCTTGCGGCGCAGGCTGATAGTCCGGTGACTCTGTCCGGCCGGGTATACAACGCTACGACCGGTGTCGGCTATGCCGGCGTCACACTCGGCCTATGCGGCCCGGCCGATGTTACCACCAACGCGAACGGCAACTGGCAGGCCACTGTGGCAAGCGGCACTGGGTATTGTGTGCGCGTGGCGGGTGGTGCGCCAGCTGGCGTGAGTGGCCCTGCTACGCGTAACAATCCAGCCGTGGGGGCTGCCACCAGCTACGAGGCTCAGCTGGCCGGCGTGACCTGTGCCCAAACCACCTGCAACGCCGACCAGCAGCGCTGGGACCGAGCGGTCGACGGCGGTCTGGATTTCATTTACACCAATGGTGCTCCGGCCGTTGCAACCCCGGCCGCCACACCGGTACCCACGCCGGCCCCCAGTACCGGTGCCCCAGCTACACCCAGCGACTTCACGGCCCAGACCGGTCCCGGCGGCCAGCGGCTTGTTAGCCTAGCCTGGAAGGGCGCCGACGATCCTGCTACGGTTACTAGCTACAAGCTGGAACGTTCTATCGATAACGCTACCTGGACCGCTATTGGCGGTACTCTCACCGGCACTTCATATAACGACACCGACGTGTTGCCAGATGTACATTATTACTACCGGCTGAGCGCGCTCGGCGCGACCGGCCAGGCTTCAGGTTACGCCATCACTGATCTTTCAACCGGCAATGTACTGTCGGCCCAAACGACCGCCGCTCCGCCCAGCTACACCTCGGACGACAAGCTGGCTACCGTTACGCTATCGGACGGATTACCCGACGGCGCCACCTGCACACTGTCTACGGCTGACCGTCCACAGTCTGGCAGCGATACGGCTATTGCCGGCACCTACACGCTTACTTGTCATGATGGCACTGGTGCTGGTCTAACCAACTTCAAGCCAACGCTCACTTGGAAGTTCAGCCTGAAAAAGCCACTCCAGGGCTATGTGTCGCCCCAGGTCGTTAAAGTAGACAGTGACGGTCACACTACCATCCTGAACGGCGCCAACTACGACCAGCAGGCTGGTACCCTGAAGATTACCGCACCGCTCGATGCTCATTTGGCCGTTATGGCTGCTCAGCCGGACCGCAGCTGGATCACCTATCTGGTGGTCGGTGGGGTGGTATTGCTGGTGCTAGCGATACTGGCTATTATTCCCATTCGCACTATGCGCAAGCAGAGCTATCAGGAATACATTCGCTCCAAGTACTACAATTTGTAGATTTTAGGTCGAAAAAGCGGTCTTTTTGCGGCAAAACCTGTTGACACGCGCTATCTGGTGCGCTACCATTACCTAGTCTTGAAACGTTCAATTATCAATAGCAAGCCTGAAGGCTGGCTATTTATTTTGGCCATCAGGGCGAAGTAATTTGAAATCTATATTGTGCAGTGTAATGAAGGCCAACTTTTCCGTCAGCGGGAAGTTGGCTACGATGGCCACCAACCTCCCCGGTTGGTGAGCTAAAATCCGTGGTCATATATTCTTTCCGGAGTATATGTCCACACTTCTTTGAGCGACCAGCTCAAACAACCCAAGTCTTTCGTCTTCGGATGAAAGCATTTTTGGAGAGTTTGATCCTGGCTCAGGATGAACGCTGGCGGCGTGCCTAATACATGCAAGTCGAACGGACTCTTATATGATCTTCGTTTCGAACTCAGGTTCGGATCGGGGATCAGTAAGAGTTAGTGGCGGACGGGTGAGTAACACGTTGGTACCTACCCCGAAGTGGGGAATAACTGCCCGAAAGGGTGGCTAATACCGCATAATCCCGCAAGGGTAAAGCAGTAATGCGCTTAGGGAGGGGCCTGCGTCCCATTAGCTTGTTGGTAGTGTAATGGACTACCAAGGCGACGATGGGTAGCTG
>JARIHM010000078.1 GCA_029288275.1 Candidatus Saccharimonadota bacterium
ACCCCCGCGGGTGCTGGCCGTAGCCGCCGCTGGCGCCACGGTATCATCAGAGCCAGCTAAGCTGGTGAGCAGCTCCTTGGCGCCGGCCAAGTTGGTCTCGGCGGTCTCAATGAGTTTCTTTAGCGTTTTGAGCTGCTTATCGGTAATTTCTGCCACAACAAATTCCTTTGGTTTTTGTAACCTAAACTGGCTTTATTCATACTACGCCAGCCGAATAAAGTCAAAAGTTATTTTGCCGTTTGAACTCAAATGAGTCAAAATTAAGACGAAAAGGAGCCCGGACGGAAGTGTGACTTCCATCCGGGCCCAGGTTTGGCTAACGGCCGATGTGACCGGCAAGGTTGCCGGGACCGTCGGGGCGAGTGAGCGCTCGGTGCGCGTGCAGCAGGTTGCCCAGCTGCAGCGCGAGCATCTCAACCTTGGTATCCGCGTAGGTAGCAGACAGATTCGGATCGTCGACCGTCACCTGGACTCGCAGAGCCGTGTAGGTGATGTCGTCGAACAGGGCGACCGTGCCCAGGAAGTCCCGGCGAACACCATTGGCACCGAAGCCGGCTTTGGGACCGATCAGTATCCTGATGGTGGCGTCCTTGCTGCACTCGAGTAGCCAGAGGCAGATGCTGCCTCGGCGGTGGTTCTCGCGCACCGGCCGGATCTGCGGGTGACCATTCGGTCCCGTATTGACCTCGTGAAGGAGCGCCTGCTCAACGTCCGCCCTGGTCAGACGGAACTCCGTAGACGGCAAAACGGTACCGTTCTTGGTAGTCTCACCCTCGACGTCGGTCCAGAAGTAGGAGCTGTACGGGTCCTGACTCATGTGTCACCCCTTTATCTTTGTACGAGCGTTGAATCTGACAACGATCTCTATAACTATAACATATATTGATAGTATTATCAATTATTCTCGCTTAACACCCAGGCCTGTGGTATAAAGGTTTGGTCCATACGTGTCGTTCTGGGGAGTGACATGCTTGAGATCCTGTTTCTGGTGTTGTGGCTGACTACTCGTAGCCGGGTGCTGTCGACCAATACACCCGAGGCTGATCGGCCGCGCTTGCAGAAGCGCGCCCAGGTTTTCAAGATCATTTTTCTCTGCTTCTTGGCTCTGGATATCGTACTGACGATCTACTATATCTCTCAGTTCAACAGCGGTGATTAATGTTTTGGCTGTCCTCCTGTGTCTCTTGGCACGGGAGGGCTTTTTATGGTATAAGGGGTCAGTTAATGTCCGTTCGTCCATAGGAGAACACTATGCGGGCAAGCGTTGATGTTTATCGGCCGCTTGAGCGTCAGCCTGACGAGAATGACGAGGTCTACGCCGAGCGAGTTGTCAACGGCACCGAGTCGATTCTCACGTTCGAAATGCCAGCCGAAGGGTTGTCTCGACACACGAGCTTGACCTTACGCAATACGCAGCTTGCGATCGTCGATGTTTACATCCAGTATTGGAACGAGCCGGGAGAGCCTCTGGCATCGATGACTGTAGCCGCTACCTACGACGGCCCCGTGGAGGAACTGCGAGAGTCGGTCAAGCTGTTCGAGTGTATGTGCATCAAGGATTGAGTGGTATAACGCTCTGCCTCCGGACTACGGTCCGGAGGTTTTTTGTGGTATAAACCATACGGCAGTCGGTCCCAGACGGGAGCAAGGGATGCCACGCGAACTGACGGTGCGCCAACTAGAGAAGACGATTCTGAAGGTTCTGGAGGGGCAGACAACCAGCCATTCGTTTCTTGGACTGCCCCAATCGTGAGAAAGAAGGTAGCGTGCCGCGCTGGCCGGATAAGAAAGAACTAACCATAGAGGAGCTCGAGGCCGCAGTCCTAGAGAAATTGAGGAATCTGCGGAGCCGTCGTACTCTCACACCCCAGAGCCTTCAGCGGAGTCTGTCGACTGGTCAAGAAGTTGTGGTGATCGCAGCCCGGCTCAGGCAGGCCTTGGCCAACCTGGTGGCTCGCGGTGTGATCGTACAGGTGGGTCGCTCAGCCTACGAGTTGCCTAAGGCTGAGGCGCCTAAGGCGGTGCAGGCGAAGAAGCGCAAGAGTAAGTAGACGTACCGCTCCCCTTCCGTGCCCTGGCATGGAAGGGGTTGTTTTTGCTCAGGTTTGCGCCTGTTATGCTTGCTTTTATTTGATTTATATGCTATTGTAGTATTCGTAGTTACCTTCGTCCCTTGGGAGCAACCATGAGCACGCAGTCGATCGCCGAGAAGATCGGATCCAACGACGATACGCTTCGTACCATCGTCGGCGACATGACGTCCGAACCCACCTTGCAAGACCGTTCGCCCGAAGAGCTGAAGGGTCTCCTTCTCGAGGTCCTCGGAGTGCTGACGGGCGACAGCCCCCGCGAGGAATTCCCGCGGACCGAGGTCGACCGCACGGTCTTCACGATCGCGCGGCGGCACCTCGAACCGTCGACGCCCAACGAGCTCACCCGGAGACTCGCCTGGGGATCGCTTTGGTTCGGCATTCGGCGGCTCACAGCCGTCTAACCAAGCTCAACCACTTACTACCCCGACAGATCATCACTGGGCAAAATGATGATATCCCACCTGGTCTGCTTCTAGCTCTGATCAGGTGGGTACCACCCGAGCGCTCAAGCTTACGGTTTGAGCCTTCAGGTGGTCTTCTTTTATTCATAGCCAGGATGGTATCATTTTGCCGGAGCATCTGGGTAAGGCAGACGCTCAGTATGTACAGGCACGCCTAGATAGAATACGAGACATATCCCATGCCGCAATCTTCAGGCAAACAGGTGCTAACGGTTCAAGAGATTCAGACTGCTATTGTACGGGCACTGAACAACAAGAAGAATCACCGCTTCAATAGTCAGGGCAGCCTTCATACTGCTCTTGCGCGAGAAACAGGCGGCATTATTAAGCCGAAGTTGCTCAGCCAGGCTATTAGCAATATGCAGAGAAGAGGGGTCCTTAAGGTCACCATCTGGGCAATTCGGCTGACCAGAAAGGACGACTAGCAGCCTTGCCTCCTCTTTCTTGGAGGAGGCATTTTTATTACTTGATCGGACAAAATTATCACATACTAAAAAAGAGCCCTGTAGGACTCTTTTTTAGATAGGAACGGTACAGATTTACTGCAGCTCGACGGTAGCGCCGGCAGCCTCGAGGGCGGCCTTAGCCTCTTCGGCCTCAGCCTTCGGCACGTTTTCCTTAACCGGCTTGGGAGCACCATCTACCACAGCCTTGCTCTCGGCCAGACCGAGACCGGTCAGCTCGCGCACAGCCTTGATGACGTTGATCTTGCTGTCGCCAGCGGCGGCCAGCACCACGGTGAAGGTGCTCTTCTCCTCGGCGGCGGCACCATCGCCGTCACCGGCAGCCGGAGCAGCGGCTACGGCCATAGGGGCAGCAGCACTCACGCCGTAGTGCTTCTCGAGCACCTTAACGAGCTCGCTCAGCTCGAGTACGCTTAGCTTGTCGATCTGCTCAACCCTGTCTCTTATACACATCTGACGCTGCCGACGACTAGTC
>JARIHM010000087.1 GCA_029288275.1 Candidatus Saccharimonadota bacterium
AGATGTGTATAAGAGACAGGTTCGGGGCGCCCTGGGACTGTTTTTAGTGGAGTCGTCCGTACTGCTCAAGCTTCGATTTATGCCAGGTAAATCGAAGCCCCACTTGCAGGCTCACTGACTCGCCGGGCTGGATAGTGCGCGGGCGTGTTGATGAGGTAACAATATGACCCAAAAGCTTGCGGACCTGCCTCAAGCTGGCCTCATTCAGATCGTGGCGCGCCGTAAACAGTACTGTCCGGGGACGAGGGGCCGGCTGCACAGTTGGCGCTACAAACGTGCCCAGCTTCTCAAGCTGGGGCCGACGGCGCCTAAGCATCTGATTATTGGGCAGCGTAACGGTTGATCCTCCTTTAACCTTGCGTGCAGCCCCACGAGACAGGAGTCCCAGCAACTGCTTACGCAATTGAGTCATATCAGCCTGTGGATCGATGCGAAACTCAACCTGTTCCCCGGCCATACATCACCCTTCGTTTTCCAGGTTCGATCAGGAACCAGGACCCATTCTATCAGTCACCCTCATAAGAAACGACCCCGAAGCAACCTTAAAGGCTACTTCGGGGTTTGGACTAGCTAAATCGGCCGTGCTTCCGCAGGTCTTGCTCGAGCTTTGATTGGCCCGGCTTCAGCTGAACCGTGATGGAACCACCGGGCCGGAGTGCTCCAAGCGATCCCACGGCCACACCTTGGAGCAGCCGGCATACCTTTGCCAGGCTCCGATCGCTGAGCGAGGTATGCAGCGTAAAGGTGCGCGTCACCGGAGCCTCTTGCTGCTTGGCTACCGGTGCGGTGGACGCACCAAACGTGCCGTAATTGGCTAGCTGTGCGCGGCGGCGACCCAGCGTGCCATTATCGCGGAGTCGGACAGTATTGCCGGCTCGAACGTCGCCCAGACCACCGCCGATAAGCAGGCCCGATACCAGGCCCCGCACCTGGGCAATGTTTACCCCTGAGTTAATGCGGAATGACACTTCACTGCGAGCCATCGAGCTGCCTTCCGTCAGAGATTGTTCAGGATTAGCCCCAGTGCCAACCCCTAGCTGATAGCCTAACAAAAAAGAAACGGCCCCGAAACATTCAACGTTGAATGTTTCGGGGCCACGTGGCTACCGGGAGCTAGGTCCCATTAGCCGCACTTGCTGTAGCCGCACCCTGCCGTCTGGCACGTAGTGCAGCCTTCGGCCTGAACCAGGTTGGCCTGGTGGCACTCCGGGCACAGCAGACCCGGGTTGAGCTGCTTGACCACGACCGAGCTCACCAATTGACCACGAGCCTTGGCCTCAAGCACTGCCTTGTGATGCAGTAGCAGCTTGCCCAAAGCATCGGGCAGCGACAGGGCCTTGTCCGGCCGCAGCGTCTGCTCCTGAGTGGAGCCGCCAATGCCAATCAGCTGATCGGCAATTTCATCGGCCGGCACACCGGCCCGCAGCGCCACCGAGATCACACGCCCCAACGCCTCCGTAAAGGCGTTGACGTCCGAGCCACCACGGCCGATGCCGACCTCGACGTCAAAGATCCGGTCGCGATGCGATTCCAGATTGGTGAGCGTCGCCCGCATCTTGCCGAATGGCGTCCGTGAGGTGTAGGTCCGAGAGTCCATGCCCTCGATTTCAGCCTCGGCCGGAATGGGCAGCGGCCGGATGACCGGCCAATGCTCACTATCCACCACCTCGACCGCGCCCGTCGGGGCCGCCGTCTTGGTCTGCGTAGTCAGCACTTCCAGCTCCCGGCTACCCTGCCGGTAGATGGTAATGCCCTTGCAGTGCAGCTCGTGAGCCAGACGATAGGCTCGCTCCACGTCCTCCACCGTGGCGGTGTTGGCCAGATTGATGGTCTTGGAAATGGAATTGTCGACCCAGGCCTGGAGCGCACCCTGCGTGCGCACATGCTCCTCGGCGGGCAGGTCGGCCGCCACTACGAACACATACTGGATCGCCGGCGGCACCGAAGCCAGCCCCTGGCAGGAGCCGCCGTTAGCCACCACCTCTTCGGCAATAGCCGTGATCTGCTCCTCGGAGAGCCCGGCCTTGACCAACGCTCCCTTGAACAAATCCGAGGCGTAAGCTAGCGTGAGGTTCTCCTGCTCCTGCATGACCGTCCGCGTGTATGCCAAGGCGAACACCGGCTCGCAGCCATAGCCTTCCACCCCCGCCGTCGTGGCAATCGTACCCGTCGGTGCAAAGGTAGTCTGGCAGGAGTTGCGGATGCCCGATTGCTGGATGCCCGTGAGCACCTCACCCCACATCAACTCGGGCCGACCCAGCTCCAACCGGTGCTCCACCTGAGCCTGCGGCGGCTGCCACAGGTAGGTGCTGAAGGGCCGGCCATCATTGCGCCGACCCTCATACCGGTGCCCAGCACCGTACTTGGTGAGCAGCTTGGGATCGTAGACGGACTGCGGAATCCACTCGAACGCACCTCGCTCAGCCGCTCGCCGCACCGAGGTACGCATGGCGTGGTAGCGCATGAACTCCGCCACCTGCGAAGCCGCATCCAGACCGTCAGAAGCGCCGTAGCGATAGCCCAGCTTGATGAGCGCATCGGCCAGACCCATCAGGCCCAAACCAATCCGCCGCCCGCCCTGAGCCGCCACTTCCAACTCCGGCACCGTGGCCACGTAGTTGTTGGCATCCACCACGTCGTCCAAGAACTCCGTCGACAGCTCAATGCAGCTGCGGAATTCATCCCAGTCGAACGAGCCGTCATCGCGCACAAAGTTCTGCACCGCAATGGAGCCCAGGCAGCAGTTCTCGTACGGACCCAGCCACTGCTCGCCGCAGGGGTTGGTCGACTCCAGCTCGTACCACTTGGGGCACGGGTTGTAGCGGTTGGCCTCATCGAGGAACAACGCGCCCGGGTCGCCAATGACGTGCGCATTGCGGATGATCAGCTCAAACAGTTCCCGAGCCGGAACCCGTGACACCTGCTGACCCTGCCACTTCACGCTCTGCGTGGGACCCTCCGGGCCCGGGAAATGGAACTCCCAGTCCTTGCCCGCATCCACCGCCGCCATGAACGCCTCGGTGATCCCCACCGAGATGTTGAAGTTGGCCACCTGGCCCTCAACCGTCTTGGCGTTGATGAAGTCGATCACGTCCGGATGCCACACCGGGCACACGCCCATGTTGGCGCCACGCCGGCTACCACCCTGGCGGATCTCCTCGAACACACCGTTGTACATGCGCAAGAAGCCCACCACGCCAGTGGCCGCGCCCATGCTGGTCCGTACCACGCTGCCGGCCGGCCGCAACCGGCCAAAGGAGAAGCCGTTGCCGCCACCCGTCTTCTGGATAGCGACGGCGTTCTGCAGAGTATCCATGATGGATGATTCGCCCAGAACCAGCGAGTCCTCCACCGGAAGCACAAAACAGGCTGCCAGCTGGCCCAGCGGCGTGCCCGCACCCGTCCACGTGGGCGAGTTGGGCACAAAGTGCAGCTTGGCCAGCAGATCGTAGTAACGGTAAGCCCGGTCGAGCCAGGCATCCAGGCCATTGTGAACCAGAGCCGTGAACTCCTTGAGCTTGCGGCCCTGCGCCAGCAGCCAATTGTACTGCCTGACGATAGTCCGGAACGGTAGCTCTACTGTCTCCGCCTGCACGGGCTGAGGCTCGACATCGCCGCTCTGCCACTCTGCGCCCGGCACATAAAGCACCGTCACGCTGGCCACGTTGAGCGCTACACGCCACACCGCTTCGGCCGGCGTCTCGATTGGCTCGCCCGCATCGTCCTTGCGAGCGTAGCGCTTCAGGAACACCGTCCGAGCATTCGGCTTGTAGGCCGGCGTCAAATGCCGCGCGGCATCAAATGCTCCGGCAATCCGCTCCGCCGCCGTCTCCAGTGTCGGCAGATGGCCATTACCGTTGGAAACCGGCTGGCTGCCCAGCTGCTTCCGGCCTGCGTTGGCTGCCTGAGCCATCGCACTCACTTCCTCTCCTCATCTGCCGCTGTCGTGCGGACAGCCGGGGCACCCGCACCCTCCACGGGTTCCCCGGCTGTCCGCACGACTCGCTTTCTTGTAAAGGTTCCTCTAGCCCGTCGGGGCTAGTTCAGAAGCACTATTCTTACCGCTCCTGAACTAGCCTCTATCCCCCGCTCTATCCTACCTAGCGCGACCGCAACCGCCGTAGCTCAGCCTCGAAGCTGGCCACGTCGGTAAAGCTACGGTACACGCTGGCAAATCGTACATAGGCCACATCATCTAGCTCTTCCAAGCCAGTCATTACTAGCTCACCAATCCGGTCGCTTGCAATCTCACTCTCACCGCAAGACCGCACTTCACGTTCAATCCGGATAATGAGCTCTTCAATGCGCGCAATGGCGATTGGTCGCTTCTCTACGGCCCGGTAAATGCCACTCGCCACCTTATCGCGATTAAAAAGTTCTCGGCGGCCGTCTTTCTTCACCACCGCCATCGTCGGCATTTCCATGCGTTCATAGGTGGTAAAACGCGCCCCGCAGCTCAAGCATTGGCGCCGGCGCCGGATGGTCGAGGAATCATCCAAATCGCGCGATTCAATTACCTTAGAATCCAAATAGCTGCACGCATGGCACTTCACTACTGATCGCCCTCCATCACTCATACCCCCACATCTGGTGTACGTGCCATCAAGCATAACACTACCATAAGCAGCATGGTCAATAATCATAATTATGCTTTCATAGAGCCGAAATATCCTTCCCTCTATCTATTGTTCGCAATTTTTCCACAATTAAACTGCTTATGTAGTGTGCCATTTTCAGACTACGACACTATTTACAAGGCCTCATCATCACAAATGAGCCCCCAGATGGAAGGCTCATTTGTGTCATCGTACAAGTTTTACTTAATCGACTTTGCGACGGATAAAGGTTGGTACATCGAAGTCATCTTCGTCGGCCACCCCAAGGTCAGCCAGGGGCTGCTGCGTGCGCCGGTTACTAGCCGTCGGCACCGGCTCACCCACCGGCTCTTCAAAGGCCGGCATCGGTTCGGCCTTAGCCGGCTCGGTCCGATGATGAGCAGTTGGCGCTTGATGGGCTGGCACAGCGGTGTGATGCACCGGCTCCTCGTGGGTGTTATCCTCCGGCTCGATCGAGGCTCTGTCTCT
>JARIHM010000092.1 GCA_029288275.1 Candidatus Saccharimonadota bacterium
GGTCCGGCTCGACCGTGGTCCGGAGATGGCTGATCTGGTCCATCTCGAGGAGGCCTGCCGGTCGGCGAGGGAATGGCCGTTACCGGGTAGCGGGCACACGTCACATCGACTGGCCCTTTTGGCAATGGTGTCGCGCCGTGATTGTGACAAGTTGGCGGCAAAACCTGGCGCTAGCTCATCGTGGATGCCTAGGCCGCTCCAAGCGTGGATGGTGGCGCCGCCCAGATGGCTCGCGGCTAGGCCCGTCGTGGCAGTAACGGCGACGGTGCGGCCGGCTTGCTTGGCCCGGCGGATGAATTCGGCCAGCACGTAGGTTTTACCCGACCCCGCCGGGCCGGTCAAAAACACGCTTTCGCCAGATAGCATAATTTCGAGCGCCAGTGATTGATCCATCGGTTCTTAGCATACGGGAGGAGCCAGCCGGGCGCTAGTTTTGCTCTCGCGGGGCTTGTGCGCTAGCATAGACAAGGACTAAGGAGGTGCAGGTGAACGACCAAGCTGTGGCTACTTCAGACGATGTGTTAGCGACTCTGCCGCTGGCCGAACTTCACGCACACCTGGGCGCTTCCATTAATCCGGCGGTGTTATGGCAAATTGCTCATGATATGGGCGTTAAGCTGCCGCAAACTGAGTACGAGGATTTTCGCCAAGCCATTACCCTGTCGGTAACGCGCAAGATGGATCTGGAAGAGTATTTTCGCCAGATTTATCATCCTGTGCTGGACCGTCTGAGCTCCGGCACGCATGCGGTAGAGCAGGCTACGTATCATACGATGTGTGGGGCCTATCGCTCGGGCATCCGACTGATCGAGCTGCGGAATAATCCCATGAAGCACAACCAGGAGGCTGCGCTCGATCTGGACCATATTATTATGGCGATGATTCATGGCATGGAACGGGCGCTGCTGGAATACCGGCGGCTATCGGCCGGATTGATTTTTTGCCTGGACCGGACCTTCGACTTTAATCGCAACGCTATTATTGTGGACAAAGCCATTAAATATCATGAGCGCGGGGTGGTGGCGATTGATGTGGCTGGCCCCGCATCGAGTGAGTTCCATTTTAAAGACTACGCTAAGTTATTTGAGATTGCCCGCCGGGCCGGTCTGCATATTACCGTGCACTCGGGCGAAGTGGCGGCGGCCACCGATATGTGGGAGGCACTGGAGCATGTGCAACCGGCACGGATCGGCCATGGGATTCGAGCGGCCTATGACAAGCCGCTGATGAAGGAGCTAGCACGGCGGCGGGTGGTGCTAGAGGTGTGCCCGCTATCAAATCTGGCCACTCAGGCGGTCGAGAATTTGGACGAGCTACGGTTTATCCTGCGTACATTTGTGGAAAACAAGGTGCCGTTTTGTATTAATACCGATTGGCCGGAGGTGATTGAGGGCGCGCATTTGCGCGAGGAATATCGGCTGCTGTTTGAGCAGGAGATTCTGACTGAGGAGGAGCTGCGGGCCTGCAGCCGCACTGCTTTCGGGGCCTCATTTATCCCGACGGGCGGTGGTCTGGAGGCCTATTTGCGGCGGCGCCGGCCCGCTTCGGCCGAAGACCTGCTAGCTCAGCTCGAGCGCCCCTAAACGCTCATGCTTTTGCTATACTAAGGCCATGAGGACGCGCTGTCATGGATAAAAAGCTGGTTTGGCTCATGGCCTCGATTGGCATGATAATCGGTGGCTGGCTGCCAACGCTGTTTGGCGCCGGGGATTTATCGCTATGGAGCTTGCTGGGTGGCTTGGTGGGCGGCGTCGCTGCCATCTTTCTGACCAATCGGTATCTGTTGTAAATGACTGGACGCACGCATGACATGGCGGCCATCACGGCTCTGGGCGTGGTGGCATTAACCCAGCCCTTGCGCCCGATGACGCTGGCTACGGTGCTGGTAGCGGTGTTTGCTAACCTGATGGGTGGTATTGCGCCGGACATTGACGAACCCACGGCACCGCTGTGGCGTAATCTGCCGATTGGCGGCGTGGTGGGACGAATCGTGGATCGACTCCTAGGCGGCCACCGTTTCATTACCCATTCACTTGTAGGCGTGGCGCTTCTGGGCTGGCTGGTCTGGTGGCTGCTCAGTGTTTTGCAGCCAATTATGCCACGCGTTGACATCCACGTGGTGTGGTGGGCTTTCATCATTGGTGTGGGCTCGCACTTGGTAATGGATACGTTTACCAAAGAAGGCGTGCCATGGCTGCTCCCGATTCCGTTCAAATTTGGCTTGCCGCCTTTGCGATTCTTGCGCATTACCACTGGCAAAGCAGTGGAGAATCTGGTGGTGCTGCCGGGGCTTCTCGGCTTTGCCGGCTGGTTTTGCTATCTGCACTATGACCGAGTTCTGCTGCTGTTACGGCATTATATTGTGTAAATCTCAGGCTTCTTTCAGATTGATATTGTTAACTAGAGGTAACAAAAAGGGATCAGCGGTGAGCACGACTCGAATCAAAACCTACTACCTGGCGGCAGCTGGTATTGGCCTGGCGGCAGGGCTCGTGGGCGGAGCCGGTGCTACCTATGGTACGGAGCTCTTCGTGAGTCATGAACGGTTGGCGCATGGGGCCGGCGCCCTGGCCCGTCTGGCTAGCCAG
>JARIHM010000095.1 GCA_029288275.1 Candidatus Saccharimonadota bacterium
CAATAATCTTGTTGCCATTGCCGGCATTGAGCGTGATATTGCCACTGCCGCCCTGGATAGTGACGGCCGAGGTGCCGGTATTGTTACCAACGGTAACGTTGTGGGCATAGGCCCCGGTACCGATACTCACATTGCCAGCCGTACCAGTAGCAGTGCCAGAATCGAGCGTAACCGAGCCGGAGTTCGAGGTGGTGCCAGCGGCATTGCCGGACTGGATAGTCAGGTTGGCCGAGTTTGTGCTGGCGGCGCTCGTAGCGGCCGAGCCAACGATGCCGCTGGTGGTATCAACATTAAAGACGGCAGCCCCGGTGGCATCCTGGACCTGGAGAGCTGCGGTGCTGGTAGTGGTAATAGCGGCCGGGCCCACCACTTGCAACTGAGCCGTGGGTGAAGCGGTGCCGATGCCAACGTTGCCGGTACTCGTGACCTGAAGTCCGTATTCATGGATCCGGTACGCTTGACTAGTCACCGTCTGCGATATCACCGTCGTTATGTGGGTAGCGTCGGTAAAGCCGGTAATGGCCTCTTTAACACCATTAGCAAAAATAATTTCGTCACCCACCACAACATTCGTCCAACTGGTGCCAGAGCCGGTGATAATGGTGCCCGCCTGGCTAGCCGTACCTGCATAGAACTGGGCCGGCGCTACGCTCAAGATATTATCGGGGCTATTTGTGCCAATGCCTACGTTTACTGCGTCGGCCCCCGCGCCACCCAAGATGAGCGCATTGTTTGCAATGGACTGAGCATAGGCACCAATCATAGTGGCGTTTTGGAGATTGCTGCCACTATAGAACGTGCCAGTGCTATCCAGACCGCCGGCGTTATAACCCACTGCAGTGTTATTTGAGCCCGAGGCCAATCGGATTAGAGCCAACGAACCAACCGCGGTATTGCCAGCACCGGTAGTCGCGCCGTGGAGGGCATCGGCACCCACGCCAGTGTTATCGTGACCAGTGGTGTTGCGTAGCAATGCCGAATCGCCCACAGCTGTGTTATAGGTACCCGAGATGTCGTTCGGCAACGCATTGTTGCCTACTGCTGTAGTGCCCGTGCCACCGCTGCGTACCTCCAATACCGCAGTATTACTAGAGTTGTTCAGAGCGATGGTTGCGCCTAGCGCCGTGATGGCCTTTACGCTCACCAGCGAAATAGTGCCGTTAAACTCCGTGGAGGGAGCGAAGCCCAGGTTGCCGGTCGTGGTAGCCCGAATCAGCTGCACCTCAGTGGCGTTTGTGGTGTCGGTGGCACCAGCATTGGCGCCGATTTGGGGCGTGACCGTGCCGGCCGTCATGCCGCTAATGGTGTAGGAGATCTGGTACATTTGGCCAGCCGTTACCGTCAGCGCCGGGTTGGGCGCTAGGAGTGAGGTTCCGGAAGTATGCGTAGCCGAAGACGCCCCCAATGACCAGCCGCTGCCGGTCCAAGTAGTGCTAAAGGTGTTGGTGGCCAATTCACTGCCCAGCGTGGCAGCATCAGCCGCGGCACGGACCGTAACCTTGCCGGCCGTGGTATCGGCGGCCAACAGCGTTGTGGTGCCGCTCGTATTTTGCAGTTGGAACGAGCCCACCTGCAGGGTGGTGGTAGCATCGGCCACCGTCAGCTTGCTCGATCCACCCTGCATCGTCACACTGCTACCCGAATTACTCGAACCCGCCACCACCGCCTGGGCGCCCGACGCGCTGGTGCCAATGTTGATATTGTGGCCCTGCGCACTGGTGCCAATCGCCAGTGTTCCGGCAATGCCACCGTTGCCAGTATCAATCAGCACGCCGCCGTTCGCACCGCTGCCGCCTGGATTGCCACCCGCAATCGTCACCTGGCCGCCGGTGGCGCTGCCACTTGAAGTACCACCCTGAATAATAATGGGACCGCCCAGGTTGCTGGCGCCACCAGCCGTTTGACCGTCGATCCACAGCAAATTACCGTTGGCCGAGGCCGCCGACGCGAAATTGATAGTGGCTTGATTGTTATTACCCAGGAACGATAGCGTGGGTGCCGTGCCGCCCACCTGCACGCCACCACTACCAGCCGGCGCCAGGCTAATGCTCGTACTGCCGCCCGAAACAATCGACACGCCGCTGGTACCCTGCAGCGTCAGCGCCGACCCCGAACCGCGGCTAATATCAGTGCCAATGGTGCCACTAAAACTCAAGCCCGTGGTGAGCACGCCGCTGCCAGTTTGATTCACGCTAATGCCGCTCGTAATCGTACCCGATGTGCTCGTGATGTTGAGGCCATTGGTGGTGGTACCGCTGCCGTTGCGGTTGAGCAAGAAGCCGTTGGTCTGACTGCCGCCGGTCAGAGTAATTGCATGACCATCGCTTGAGCCGCTGTAGCTTTGCACTATGACCGCACCCACCGTCAGATTGCCCGAGGCATCCACACTATCAATAGGCGTACCGCTGGCGTTCTGAATTTCTAGCAGATTGGCGGTCTGGCCGTTAGTATCCTGCACAATGAGACCCTTCTGCCCCACCCCGGTCGGCACCACATGCACGGCAGCTTGCGGGGAGACGGTGCCAAAGCCAGTAGTACCATTAGGCCGCATGGTTACATTTTGAATACCGGCCTTCATAGCCGTGAGGGACCCGGCACTAGTGCTAAAGGCGTTCGTTACTGCCAGGTGCGTGTCATCAGTGACCGTATTTACGGTGCGCTGCGTCTCGCCATTCACCAGGATAGTGTCGCCAGCGCGAAACAAGCTCGTAAACGCCGTGCCGCTACCCACCAAGTTAACAGTCCCGTTCGTAGTAACAGTGCCGGTGCTCAAGGTGCCGGCGGTGTAGGCCAGGCCGCTCGTACCCGAGCTAAAGGTGCTCGAGGCCGTCATGTTGGTGTCGCTCGTGATCGTGCTAATGGTGCGAATCTGAGGCGTGGCACTGCCCACATAGATGGGATCGCCCACCTTAAACGATGTGGTGAATGTGGTACCCGAACCCGTGATGGTCGCGCTGCCACTACCCACCGTGACGGTGCCGGCCGGATTACCGCTGGAGGCAAATTCGGCAATGTCGTTCGTGGTACTGTTCTGGTACACCAGCAGGCCAGTAGTGGAGCCGGTCACCACGTTGAGCTTGGCCTGCACCACCGGCATCACCCCAATGCCAACGCGCTCAGTGGTGGTGTCTACTTGCAGCACGTTCTCATTGGTGCCACTAGCGGCGGTTTTAACCACCAACGCCGTCACCGAGTTGGTGCTATTTTGCAGCGTGGTAGCGCCCTCGTTGGCCACAGTGAGGACGGCCGTGGTATTGTCCTTGAAAACAGCAATGTTGCCACTGGAAGTAGCATTGCTCACGCTCAGCGCATCACCAGTGGTGGCGCCAGTTAGGCTGGTAAGTGCGCTCGTGACGGTAAGGGTTTTACCGGCGGCTACGCTTGTATTTTGGTTGAGGTTGACGGCATTAGCCGTGGTACCAACGTTAACGGCAGCCGAGCCGTCAGTGTTCAGATTGAGTGCTCCCCCGCTAGCCGCCGCTACCGTAAGGGCGCCGGAACTGGTGTAGCTGGTACTCGAGAACGCATTGGCACTAATAGTGCCGCTCGCGTTCGCCGCCCCGTTCACATCCAGGGTGTAGCTGGCGCTGGCTGCCTTGCCAATGCCCACGCCACCAATGGCCGAGGTGCCATCAAAGGCCAGCGCCACATTACCCACCGTGCCGCCGCCAGCCTTGGCACCGCCGTACACGTAGACGGTACCGCCATTGGCGGCGGTGCCACCTGCGGCACCGCCCTGCAATACCATATCGCCACCCGCAGCGCCCGTGCCGCTGCCGCCGGCGCCGGCCTGCAGGCTCAATTTGTAGCCCGCAGTGCTGGCCGGCGCCGTTGCCACTGAGATCGTCTTGTTCGTGCCGGAGCCGAACAGGATATTACCTGAATTATCGACCGTAAAAACGTCCGCGCCGCTCTTTTGCAGTTCCAGAAAATTGCCGGTACTCGTTTTATTCAGGAACACGGCTGCATTGGTGCCGCCATCGGTTTGAGCCGTAGCGTTCTGGCCAAACTGTACAAATTGACTGGCCGTCATACCACTCAGTGCAGTCGCATTGGCGGCCTGCAGTGCATACGGTGCAGCGGCCAAGCGCTTCATAGGCACCATCTCGCCATCTCCGGAGGCAGCCGCAAAGGTGGCTGCCGTGCTGGTATTACCCACATTCACCGACAGCCAGAGGGTGGTCTGATTAAAATTCACGCCGGTATTGGTCTGCGAGTTACCCGTACTGGCCGTACAGCTGCCACCAGCGAGCGGACAGATTGAGCCCAGGGTCACTGAAAAGTAACCATTCTTAACGGTTACCCGGTTATCCGGCGAGCCAGTGGCATACACCCAATCCTCGGTCCACATCAACGTACCCCCCGGATCACCCCCAGCAGTACCAGCGCCGTCCTGATAAACCTTGAACTCCAGGTTATACGTACCATCTGCTACCACCGCGCCGGCGTTATTAAGCAGGCGACCCTGGAAGTTCAGTTGCTGATTGATTCCGCTGGCGGCCCTAGCAGATTGTCCAAAGTTACCCAAAAAAACTACGCTAAGAAGCCCGAAAATCGCAAGGATTCGAGCTAAACGAGGTCGTAAAAGATTAAATCTCCCTAATGAGAAGTGGAAAATCTCGGCCTCGTGAATATTTCAGTTATGCTTTGATTTTATCGTTCCCGAGCCACAAAATCAATTTGTACAGCGTTTTGCCAAAGCGGACTCCGCAAAATTTAATGAAACGTTCATATTTGCCACTACCAAGCCTTCTTCGTCACAACGCCAAAACCCTACCTGTAAAGAAGCTGAGAGATGTGAGGTGTTCTTGGAACAATGACGGTGGAAAACTATTGCAGCATTACCATGAGCCATATGAGATGCTGCGGGCTAGGCTGACCCAGGGCTTTACCTACTACCGATCCAACCGTCGGTGAAGCCGAGGGCTCAACCGTGCCTTCTTGAGGAGATGTCACTAGGAGATCGCCTGCCCGAACCGAAGCGTTATCCGGTACGCGCGCTTGGATCACCCCGCTAATAGCCACTTCCACTGGCTCGCCGGCTGCGCCGTCACTAACCGCCACACCCAACACATGGGTATCTCCCCGAGTAGTAGTGGTAGTCACCTGGCCATCATTGGCCGGGTCGGCCACAACCACCGCACCAGCCGTAATTGCCTTGGTAGCCACAAACCGCTTGGTGACGGCATTGCGTGCCAGCCCGATGCCACCCAGCGCTATGTCACCGTTAAATACGGCAGTGCCCGCAACGGTAACCGCGGCCAGCGTGGCTGTTCCGCTCACAGTCAGATCCGCTAAGGAAGCGGCGCCATTGACCGTTAAACTTCCAGCCCGGGCATTGCCAGCCACAACGAGATCGTGTGTGGTAGTGGTGCCGGCCACAGCAATATCGCCGCCAAAGTGTCCACTGCCCCCTATATTTAGATTGCCGCTCGCAGCCATATCCCCCTGAACGTTCTGGAAGGCTGCGCCGCTCGTAGGGTCTGCATAACCCACCGCTAGCTGCGTCATTATCGAGGCCCCGCCGGTGCCATCATAGGCGCCCAGCGCTGTACCAATCGCCCGCCCTGGTTTGGTCATCTTCATAGCCACGCCCGGGGTCGGTGAAGCCGTCAGATAGTCGCCCATCCGGATTGGGCCATTTTCAAGCGATACCTGCACCGGTACCCGACCGGCCAAGGCTATGCGCGTAGCGTGGCCATTATTTGTACCGAACGTTTGAGCAGGATTGGTGGTCACTACGCCGATCACCTTGGTATCGTACGCGCCCTCTGATAGCTTGGCTGACGGTCCGGTCAGACTGTCGCCCACGGTTAGCACCTGGCCCGACGACGGTTCGGTACCGGTGTACGGAATCCACTCGGCTAAGTCGGCGGTATCGGAATTGAGGCCGTTATAGCCCATAATGCGCCAGAGCCCATTCACGCGCATGATGATGTAGTTCTCAATCACCGGGCCAACTGCTCAGGTGGTGGCGCCGGTCGTCACCGACGACACGGCATTATTGTTTATCCTCACCGCCACCGTGGTTGAGACCGAGCCAGCCGTAGCGCCTTTCCTCACCTGAGTATTAATAAACGCCATCGTCCCATCTGTCTCGGGCAGCCCTGTGATGTTGAAGGTACTGGTTGTTGTGGAATTAAGCGTCGAGCTAGCAGCACTCAGGTAATAGTTGAGGGCCGAGGCCGTCACAGTATAGAGCTGGCTACCACCCACCGAGCCCTTTGTATCCACGTAAGTACTGCCCTGTAGAATGCCATTTGTCTTGATAATGCCATTGGCACTATCAACTGTAAGCAGACTCGTGCCAGCCGCATTCTGGACCTGAAAAGCCGTGGTCGAGTTGGTGAAGTTTTGCAGCTTGGCCGCCCCAGTCTGCGAGAGAGTAAGGAGCGAGTTGGGCGTAAACGTGTCGGTCAGCGTAGCTGCGCCAGCTGGCTTAAAGGCCGTTACCACCGCCGCATACCGGTCGGTAGTATTAAACGTTTGCGTTGAGCTCACGCTGCCGGCTGTTGTCTGGATTTTATCTTGGGTGGCCGTGTCCATATCGTTCAAGTTGGCGCGCTGCGTATAGCCCGTTCCCGCGCTAATCAAGGAGAGCGCACTCGTGTCCATAACTGCCCCGAAAATCAGATCGCCATTAACCGTGGTGGTGATCGAACCGCTGCTAACGTTGTCAGTCGCCCCGGTGGTGGCGGCACTTCCGCCATTGGCACCATCAGTTGGACTGCTAGTGGCGATACCCCGGTACTCACTGGCGATCACCCGGCGGAAGCTGGGCGTAGCCGAGTTACCGTAGGTTACCGTAACGGTGTCAGCTCCACCAACAATGCCAACGGCATAGCAAATGCCCACGGCCTGACCGTTGGTGGCATCATTCTTAATGAAGCCCGTCGTGTAGCTATTGCCCTGGGTATCACCACAAGTGAAGGTGACGGTAGCGCCCGAATCAAAAGCAGTCGCCAGGATGATAGCGTTACCGGCCGTGGTCGTAGCAAATGACACCGACATGGTGGCGCCACTGCCATCATTGGTGTTGCTGGCACTCTGAAGGTAGGTAATGCCAGAAGCCGGCGCAGCGGTGGCCGATGAGTTAACCGTGAAGGAACCGCCATTACTATTGTCCTGACCAACATAGATGCTCTGACCGGCATTGGTATTTTTAAACTCTAGGCTGGAATCACCCGTCCCGGCCTGCTCCAGCAGCTCCATGGGCGCGGAAACTTGGGTATTGTTCACCGCCACATCCAGCAGACGATTAGCACTCGCGGTCCCCAGGCCCACATTACCGTTTTGAGCCACCGTCACCCGCGCGGCGTTGCCGAGTGTGTAGGCCGAACCGCTCGAGGTACCGCTCAAGCTAGCTGTACAGGTAAGGTGCGTGTTGTCGGTAATTGATAAAATAGTGCAGGTATTGCCGCTTGAAGTAATGGTAAAGCTATCGCCTGGCGTAAAGGTGGTAGTGAAGGTGGTACTCGTACCAGTCACAGCCGCACTTGAAGCCGAATTGCTCACCGTACCAGCTGTGATAGTACCCTGGCTCACCTGAAACAAGCCACTCGGCGCAGCTGTGTTCACGCCCAATCGCTGATTGGTAGTATCAACATTCACCACGGCGTTAGCATTGGTATCTTGTACTTGGAATGCCGTAATGCTATTGGTGCTGCTTTTGGCAATAATCTTAGCTGAGGCTGAGTTAGTGAGCAGCGTCAAATTACCCGTCCCGCCCTGAACCGTTGTCGCGCTCGCACCCACCGTGCTGCCAATTGTCACCGTCGAGGCGGAGCTAGCCGTCGTATTATTGCCAATACCAATGGTCTGAGCCACCGCGTTGGCGGTATTGCCGATCTGCACGGTATTGGCGGCATTAGCGGTAGCAATGTTGATGATGCCACTGGCCGCGCTCTGAATACTAACTGCCCCGCTCCCATTGCCACCCTGAATCGTGACCGTACTAGCGGCCGCATTGTTCGAACCGATCGTCACCGCCGAGGTATTGGTACTGGTAGCGCCGGCGCCAATGGCAATGCTGTGCGAGGTAGTCGAATTGCCAATGGCAATGGAGTTGCTACCGGTGCCAGCATCGAGCGTAAGCGTATTGGCGGTCACGCCATTGCCGCCAATTGTGATGGCCTGGGTGCCAGTATTGCCCGTGTTGCCGATATTGATAGTGTGGGCGAAGTTACTTGTGCCAAGGTTAATCGAGTTATTAGAGTTATTGCCCAGGTACAAGAAACCACCCGCATTGATCGTGAGATCGTTGGTGGAGCTCCAAATGGCGTTGGCATTGCTTGTAAGGGTGAGCGCCGTAGAGAGAGGCGTTGTGATAGTGGCCGCTGCGCCAAAGGTTAATCCGCTCGATCCTAACGTACTGCCGTTGATAGCCCCGCTGGTGACACTACCGCCGTAATCAACCGAGAATACCTGGCCGCCAGCGCTATTTTTGACCTGCAACAGGGGCGCGCTAGCCCAGGGCGTAGCCGTGCCCGCCTGAACCAGAATGCCCGTCTGACCCCAGCCGGTGGTGACCACATGCAGCGCAGCCGTAGGCGAAGTTGTGCCGATGCCCACACCGTAGCGCTGAATGCTCACATTGGTGGAGCCCGCGTGCATATAACTGAGGCCTGAAACGCTCGTAGCAAAGGCATTACTGACCGTCAGGTGGGTGTTGTCAGTAATGGCGCTCACCATCCGAGGTGTCTCGCCGTTCACCAGCACGTTGTCGCCGACTTGAAACATGGTAGTAAAGCTGGTGCCACTACCCACGAGACTGGTGGTGCCGTTGGTAGTGACAGTCCCGGCCCCCAAGATGCCGGTAGTATAGCTAACGCCCGAGCCGCTGGTCGTAAAGTTAGAGCTGGCTGTCAACGTAATGTTGTCGGTCACGGTAGTAATGGTACGGATCTGCGGCGTGGAAGTGTTAACGTAAATAGCGTCGTTAGGCTTAATAGTACTTAAGAAGTTGCTGCCACTACCCGTTACGTTAGTATTACCGCTTGAGACGGTCACAGTGCCGGCACCATTGCCACCGTTGGTAAAGTCGGCGATATCGCTGGAGCCGTTTTGGTACACTTGCAAGCCAGTCATACTCGCCGTCACTACATTAAGCTTAGCCTGAATCACCGGCATCACCCCCACCCCCACCCGCTCATTGGTGGTGTCCACCTGCAGTACGTTCTCATTGGTGCCAGACGTGGGTGACGCTACCACAAACGCACTGGTCGAGGAGCTGCTGGGCTGCACCAGGGTAGTTTGGGCCAGAGTAATACCCGTGGCAGTGCTGCCACCAATAGTAAGGGTGGTGGCAGTTTGGGTATCAATGGTGCTGGCTACACGCAGGTTGCCACTGGAGTCAAAGCGGGCCAAGGGCGTGCCGCCGGAGTTTTGGAGCTGGAGCAGATCGGCCCCAGATCCTGGGGTAGCCCCGCCCTTGAGAATGAGGACAGGGGCGGTGGCACTAGCCACCGCCTGGATCTGGGCAGCGGCTACGCTGGCGGCGGCACCGCTCACAATGTTGAGGTTGGCAGTCTGTTGAGCGGCATTCGGTGCTACGTTTTGGAGAAACTGGCTGGAAGACAGTCCGCCCAGGGTGCCAGCATTAGCCGCCTGCAGGGCGTATGGAGCTGCGCTCAACCGCTTCATGGGCAGCATCTCACCGTCGCCTGAAGCCGCACCAAACGTAGCAGCCGTGGTGGTATTGCCTATATTGATGGACAGCCAGAGGGTGGTTTGGTTAAAGTCCACCCCGCTGTTGGTCTGTGAGTTGCCGGTACTGGCCGTGCAGCTGCCGCCGGCCAAGGGACAGATTGCACCCAGAGCCACCGAGAAGTAGCCGTTCTTAACGGTAATGCGGTTATCTGGCGAACCCGAGGCATATACCCAGTCCTCAGTCCACTTGAGCGTACCTCCGGTATCTCCAGCCGTGGTGCCTGCCCCATCCTGGTAGATCTTAAATTCCATATTGTACGTACCGTCTGCTACGACTGCGCCGGCATTGTTAAGCAGACGGCCTTGGAAATTCAACTGTTGGTTGATGCCGGAGGTGGCGCGGGCGGGGGGAGCTGCTATCAACCCAAATACAAGCCAGAAACCGCTCACGATAAGCGGAATTATAGCTCCCCAACGGAATCGCTGACACGCCTGTGGTGTCTGAAACTCCCGACCGATCAATACCCCACCATAAAACTTATGGTTATAATGTAGGCTATTTCTTACTCAAATGGTATGGTACTTCATCCAAATTCAAACGCGTTCCGCTCCTTCGTTCAGCAGAAAACTTCGCTAGGGCTGAAATGTCGCTTAGGGACGGCGTTTGTCCCTTACGCTGGAATCTTACCCTGCCGCCGCAGCCGCACCATCTGTACTATCTGACCCAGCCAAAAGAATGCCACCATAAAGACAGCCACCAAGTAGATGGGCCAAGCCGTAACCAGTGCCCCTGGCAATGCCCCTGAACCGCCCTGGCCCGTACTTGACCCTACCGGCGTCACCGGCCCGTTCACTACCGTAACCAGCTGCAAGTAAGCGGTATTGCCCGTGCTGTCGCTAGCCCGCACAATGACACGGTAATTTCCAGCCCGCTCGTAGGTATGGGTAGCATTAATGCGCCCTTCAATGGCCTGGCTCTGCAGGCTAGTCTGGCCGTCACCCCAATCCCAGGAAATGGCGTACGGCCCAATTCCGCCCACAATGGTGACACTACGCGTTAGCGCTATCCCGGGCGAAGTCGCCATTACCGTAGTATCAGTTATTAAGAATAATTGCTTGCCCAAAGCGATATTTCCCTGTCCGTTAAGAGACGGTGCGTCGTAGGTTACATCCACACCGGCCGAATCGGGGCCATACTGGCCTAGGGCATCGCTGGTACGGGCAATCAGATGATTTATCCCGTCAAAGAGATCAGCTTGCAGGCTAAAGGTGCCGTCCGCCGTACACGTAGTGGAGCCAGCAAAGACATTGTTCTTGAGGATAGTAATAAAATCATTAGCCGTGCAGAGACCCGCCACGGTAATAGGAATACTCGAGGTATGCTGGCCGTTCTGCGGCGTTGTAATGACCGCGGCTTGGCTGGGCGGCGGTCCGGGTACCGTACCCGTGAGGCCTACCGAGCCGCTCTGTGGGTTTACGGCCGGCGGCGCCGCGCTAGCCGTTAAGCTCACACTAGCCAGTAATACACCACATAACAACAATAGGAAGGCTAGCCCCGCGTACGACGTATGATGATGCGGCCGCAGCCGACCGGTGTGGTGCGGCGCCGTGAGCTGCAGCCAACCGGTCCTCGTTCCCTCTTGCACCCCGTGGCCTCCGCTAGCGCTTTCTGGCCTGGGCAATGATGTAGGCATTGTAGCGCTTAATAGCTAGCTTCAGCAGATAGATTAGCACCGCGAGGCCCAGCAGAATGAGCAGAATGAGCTTCCACGGGATCACCCAAAAGCCCAGGCTGCCGTCGAGCTTCTTGGCACCACTCACGTAGGTGAGAGAGAGTTTAGCTGTGTAGTGGCCAAATAATTGCTTTTGACTCAAGCTCTGGGTGAAGCGCCGAATGCTGCCTGGCAGCACATTGCCGCCGGTGGGGTTCACAGCCAAGCTCGCAACCTTGTGGCCAAAGCTGTCGCTCACCACAATAGTGCCCTGGGCTTTCTCGTGAACGGTACCGTCATTTTTGAGCCGCACTAGGAAATCGATGGGGCCATGCTCAAAGAAACCACCGCTTTTGCCACCCTGCTGAGCTGAGAACTCGGCTACGCTGAGCTTATCGGTGACCGGACCAGCTACGCGCAACAATACGAGCGTGCCGACACTAGCGCTCAGAGCCACCCCTGTACCCTGCACATCCGGCGGCACGGCCGTAAAACGAATAACGCCAAAATGGCCGCCGGGCTCGGCGTTGGCCGGCACATTAATGGTAACCGTGGCTGTTTTGAGCTCCTGTGGCGCCAGCGTCAGGTCTGGTACGCTCTGCACCCAATATTTAAGCGAATAACGAGTGGCACCGGTCTCGTTAAGGAGCAACTTGGGCTGGCCGCTCTCATCGCTGCCAGCGCCAAAATCATCGGCCTTGCCCTTAGCAATGAGCTCACCCGAGGCTACATTGCGTACGCGGATGCTCGTGGTAACGGTCTGGCCCGGGTTGGCCGACAGCTCAATCACCGGCGGCGAGATTTCCAGTCCCTGGCCTGGCGAAGCTGTAGCCGCACCGCTTGGTGTGGGCGCTGGCGCGGCCATAGCCCAGGCTACCGGCAAGGCTGCCAGCACCATCGAACCAATAAAGCCACTCGCTATCCACTTTCGCATTACTGCCAGTATAGCATAAGGATATTTGGTCGCAACCACCGGGAATGGCCCAGGCAAGGGGTTTTAGGTCCCCTACTCGCTAGATAGACCTAGAAACTCGCCGTACAAATGTACGTCATCGTGGCCGTGTACACACCCGCCGCTTGCGAGCCGCCAATGTTGACGATGTAGCTCGAAGTAAAGGTGTTGGCATTGGTGGGCGCAGCAGCCGAAGCCACCACATCGCCCGTATTGAACCGGTAGTGGTCAGCCGAACCGTAATTGGCGCTGTAGGTACCGGTGCCGCTGCCCGTAGGATCGGTACCCACAGCCGGCGTAGCGTTGGCGCGCAGATTCAGCCCAAACTGGCTCACGCCGGTGTTCGAGGTGGTTTGAGCGGCCAGCCCCGGAATAGTATTAGAACCCGAGGAGAGCGTGGTGCCGTTCACGGTAATGCTGTAGCCGTTGGCTGCGTTGGTAGTGGCTTGCATCACCGAAGTACCGGTCTTGGTGGCCAAAGGATCGAAATCGCCAAAGTTTACGGTAGTACCCGAGACGCTCGTACAATCGCTGGTGATGGTAGTGCCGACGCAGAAGATTAGAATCTCCGGCGTTACACCGGTAAGTTGCACTGGCTGAGCAGTGCTGGCCGCTACAGTACCGGTGTCGGTGGCACCCGTAGCGCCATCAGCGCCGGTGTAGGTGGTGATGCGCACAAAGAATGACTGGTTGACCGCCGAGGGATTGGTTACACCCGAAAGCGTATAACTCAGCGCCGTACTGGCCGGAATACTGGCCGCCGCACGCGTAATGTAGGGCGCGCCATTGGTAGTATTCACGAGCGTAAACCCGGTAGCGCCACTCTGGGCGGTCAGCGTGGCGCTCGTGGTAATAAGCCCGGCTGGCGTAGTACAACTGCCGGTAGCCGTAGTACAAAAGGCAAAACCGATCGAGCCAATGCTGGCCGTAGTGGCCGTGGTGACGCCGATCACGTGGGTGGTTGAGACGCCAGCCTGTGAGCTGCCCATCACGTCCGACCGGGCGGTCAGGCCGGCCGCTTCAGCGCCCAGTGGCGTCAGCGTCAGCAGCACCGCCAGGGTGACCGCCAGCCGAACATGCAACTGGTGAAGCCGTTCCCTCATCAGAATGTCGCCGTGCAGATGTAAGTCATGGTGGCCGTGTACAAGCCGGCCGCCTGCGCACCAGCTACATTTACCAGATACGAATTCGTGTATAAGTTGGCGTTGGTGGGACCAGAGGCACTAGCAACCGTATCGCCCGAGAAGAACCGGAAGCTGTTGGCCGTATTATAGCCACCAAAACCCACCCCCGAGCCACTCCCCGAGACGTCAGCCCCGAAGGCGCCACCGGCCGAGGCCACGTTGTTGGCCCGTACGTTGGTACCAAACTGCCCTACCCCGGTGGTGCTCGTACAACTGGGCGAGCAGCTCGACGAGTTGGCCGACTGCGTGCCCATAGCCGCAATCGTATTGCTGCCCGAGGTCATGGTAGTGCCCGTTAAAGTAATCACGTAGCCAAAGCCGGCATTGGTGCTGGCAGACATGAGACTGGTACCTACATTGGTAGCCGTGGGCGAAAACGTACCCAGACTCACACTGCTGCCGGTGAGGTTACTACAATCGGTGCCGCTGGTGCCTACGCAGAACACCAGACTCTCGGGCATGGTGCCGCTCACCTGGATTTGGTTGGTGGTATCGATAGCCGTGGCGCCAAAGTCGACTTCGGCTGTACCGGCGGAATCAGAGTATGTAGTCATCTTCACATAATATTGCTTGTTGGCCGCAGAGGGATTGCGCACATTCTGCAACGTTACAT
>JARIHM010000096.1 GCA_029288275.1 Candidatus Saccharimonadota bacterium
GTTTGATCCAGCCGTGCTCTGAAGCTTACGACGGCGGTACAGCCTCAGAACCACCAGCAGGATCAATGGCGCTCCCACCGACCAGAAGTAGCTCGGCCGCAGGATCGTGAAAACCACGCTCAGCGCCATGATGACCCAGTCTAGCGCCTTCATGGTCCTGGTCTCGATCGAGAAGGTTGCACCCAGCTTCCGCATCAAGGGCACCATTACCAGCAGATCGAGCGCCAACACCCCCAAGAGGACGTAGTTGAAGAGATCACCATAAGCATCACCGGCCACAAACACCGTAACCATCCAGCCTACACACAGCAGCTGCATCACGATGGACAGAAGACGGGCCAGGATCAAACGAGAACGGCCGGACTGGGCTGCGTCCGACTGAGCAGACATAGCTCCTCCATCTCGAAGCAAGTGGGGTACAAGCGCAAACTCAAGTCATACTATAGTATAAAAATAAGAAATTACAAGCTTCTCATACGGCAACTCATTACGATCCGATGCGCGCAGGTGTTTAATCCTACTACTTGCCGCTGCTACAATAATCAGCATGACGATTTACTACACTGACGGCTCCTGCGAGCCGAACCCTGGCACAGGCGGCTTTGCCGTTATTAAAGACATGCAGCCCCACATCCTTGGCGGGGAGGCTAGCACCACCAACATCCGCATGGAGGGCCAGGCACTCATCGCAGCCCTCAAAGACGCTAATGGCGCCCCCTGCCAAATCCACTCCGACAGCGAATTCTGGATTAACGTTATCACCAAATGGTCACCCACCTGGGCTCGCAACGGCTGGACCAAGAAAAACGGCGAGATCAAAAATCTAGACATCGTAAAGGAGGTTTACGAGCTCTACCAAGCTTCGCAGGCCGAGCTCATCTGGGTACGTGGCCATAACCAAGATCCCGGCAACGAACTGGCCGACCACTGGGCCAACGAGGCCCGCAAACAGCAACTCGCCGGATGAAGCGGCAAGCGCTCTTGATTTTGGGTGGTCTTGTACTCGTGCTGATAATCAGACGCTTGGTGTGCCCGTGAGTTTACAGAATATTTAGTCGTATACTATGGCTATGAGTCGCGTAAAAATGAATACCATCGATGAGCTGATCGAACTATCCCGGTTGCTCGGTACATTCGGCCAGATTAAACGAGCCGTCTTATTGCCAAATGGTGAGCCCGAAACGGATTCGCATCATTCGTTTGCGCTGGCACTTATAGCTTATGAGCTAGCGCAACAGTATGCGCCGGAGCTTGAGGCAAAGAGGATCTTGCTCTATGCCTTGGTTCATGACCTACCCGAGCTCATTACAGGCGATATGATAACGCTCACTGCTTCAGCCGAGGAGCTGAACCAGAAAGCCCAAGCTGATGCGCTGGCGGTAGAAGAAACAGCCGCACAGCTGACCGCGGCGCCCTATATCGTGCAGGCGCTTCGCGAATATGAAGGCCGTGTCAACGATGAAGCGCTGTTCGTGTACTGGCTCGACAAGATGATAACGATTCCGACTCATTTTTATGATAACGGTGCTAATCTACGCCAATTGGGCGTACACAACCAGCACGACATCCAGCAGTGGTATGAACGCACGCTTACTAAGCTGCGCAATCAGGGTGGCCAGCCCCATCCTTCAGCCGTGACTGTTCTGGAACTAGCCTATCAAAAAATGCGGGATGAGCTCCTGCAGCCTTAAGCAATCGTGCTAGTATAGAGGGCGTGCCTAAAATCGTCATACGCCACTCGCTTTCTGAAGCTAATAATGCCAAAGGACTGGCTTTTGGCCACGCTGATGCTCCGCTCATGGAAGAAGGTCGCAACCGTATTCGCCACCAGCTCATCCCTGCTCTCGCCCAGCGCGGTATTGTAGCGGCCAACTCACCCGTAGCTGTCTCCCGGCTGCTACGAACTGCACAAACGGCCACAGAGGCGGGTTTTCAGACTATTACGCCATACGTTCGCCTGAACGAGGTTGAGCATGGCCTCGAGGGGGCAGAGCTTCGCGCGCTGCTCGATGCCGGCGGTCTGCCCGAACGAGCCCTGGAACATGCTGCGGCCCTTCTGGACAATCCACCGGCCGAAGCGATCTGGATCTCGCACGGACTGGTCATTGCCGGGCTGTGTGCGGTTCTCGGCCTTAACCATCAGTACGAACGGCGAGTCCCGCGTTTCTGCGAGATCCGCGAGCTACCAATAGGTTAGCGCCGCTCAGTATGCCATGAAGGTTGGCACCCTAGCCTCCGATACTTACCCGTATCGGAGGCGTTTATTTTGGCGTCAACGTACCAACCGCGCGATCCGCTCCAAGATGACGTCCAGCCACCACAAACTTACGCGATACTCGGTGGCTAATTGTACGAGCACGGCGTTGACTGCTGCATACTGGTCGCCCAGACGCGCGCCCTCACCAAATTCGGGGAAGAGTCCCAGCCCGCGGAGGGCGCGCTCACTATAATCATTCCACACCCCGTACTGGCGGGGATGGGTCACCAGCAAGATCGGCGTCAGTTTGGCCTTACCCAGATGTGGCACAGCCAAGGTGCCGCGGCCGGGCTCCACATCATTGAGGCGTTCGGCAACTGGCCGCGACTCATCGAGCAGACAGGCCAGAGCCGTACGCAGAGCTTCCATATCGGCCGTCACATCATCGCGGCTGATCTCGCGCCAGCGCTTATTCTGCCGGTAGCTCATGAAACCGGTCATATCCTGCTTAGTGAGTGTAGCGATGCCCTTGGGAGAGAAAATTACAGCCCAGTAGGCGCAAACCTCCTGCTCCTGCAGCCGTAGCTTCAGAACATCTGGTGTGGTATCGCGAAAAACCTGTATCTGATTGGGGGAGATCTGGCTCATAGGCGCTATTGTAACGGTCGGCGCGGCCTTGGCCAATATACCAGTGTACGTTATGCTTATGCTAAGAAACGAGGGATTATGCGCCACAGTTTGATCGCCGGCCGAATCATGCTCGTAATAGCCCTCCTGGCTGGCGTCTATTTTTTGCGCGATTTTCTGGGCATCGCCGCCTTGGCCGCGTTAAGTGTGGTAATTTTTAATCCGCTCTATCGATCCCTCGTACGCTGGCTCCGTGGCCGTACCAAAGTAGCTGCCACCCTCACGGTGATTGCCGCACTCGTTATCGTGATTCTACCCCTGATAGCCGCGGCTGTCTTGTCTTACTTTCAAACGCTCACGTTCCTGAGCGATCTTAAATCGTCCAGCCTAAGTGATCCAGCCACTATTGGCCGCATCGGCAATCACGCCATCCAGGTTGTTAACGACATTACGAGCCGCTTACCGCAAGGCCAGAGTCTGCAGCTATCGGCGGCCGGCATTGGGCAGTCCATTCGATCATTTGCGCCGACGGCCGCCACGGCCGCCCTTAATTTTCTACGAGCTACTGGCGGCGACGTGATCATTTTCATCAGCGTTAGCATTTTATACTTGGTGCTCTTTTTCACTTTCCTCATACGCCAAGATCAGATCATTGCCTGGCTCAAACGCGTAAGCCCCTTGGATGATGCTATTAATAGTCGCTACCTGCGTCACATCACGGCCGTCAGCCGTTCCATGGTCCTAGGCACATTTGTGGTGGCCCTGGTACAGGGCGTGCTTGGCGCCACGTTCCTGGCGATTTCTGGCATTCCATACCCGATCTTTTGGGCCATGTTCTTGTCTATAGTATCGATTGTGCCTTTGGGGAGCGGTATTATCACCATCCCTATTGCCATTCTGGAGATCCTGTTTGGCCACATTTGGCAGGGTCTGTTTGTGATTACTATGCACCTCCTCGTGATCACCAACATTGATAACCTGCTGCGTGCGCTCCTCGTGAGCAAGGATGGTCATTTATCGCCGGTGCTGACGCTCTTTGCCATCTTTGCCGGCCTTGAATTCTTTGGACCCCTGGGCGCCATTTACGGACCCGTCATCATGGCCGTTATCATGACCACGCTGCAAATCTATGACGAATTTAGTGCTACCGGAATTCCCCTCAAAGGCCATGCCGCTACTTCACGGAGCACCCATCCTATGAGACAGTAGAGGATGGAAAACGAAGGGTCTTATCATGAATATTCAGCAAGTGACCGCCCGGCAAATATTGGACTCGCGAGGAAATCCCACGGTCGAGGCCGATGTAACGCTCGAAAACGGCGTTATGGGGCGGGCGGCTGTACCTAGCGGCGCCAGTACCGGCAGCAACGAAGCCGTGGAGCTGCGTGACGGTGGTAAATCCTGGGGCGGCAAGGGCGTCATGAAGGCCGTAGAGCATGTTCGCACTGAGATTGCCCAAGCCGTTATTGGCCTGGATGCTGATGACCAAACGGGTCTTGACCAGGCCATGATTGAGCTCGATGGCACCGACAATAAGGGCCGGCTCGGCGCCAATGCCATCTTGGCCGTATCCCTGGCTGCCGCCAAGGCTGCAGCACAGAACAAGGGCATGGCGCTCTGGGAGCACATCCAGGGGCTCGCCGAGGGCATTCAGGACCCCACGCTGCCGCTACCCATGATGAACATTGTAAACGGCGGCAAACACGCGGCCGGCAGCACCGACATTCAGGAATTTATGATTATGCCCGTGGGTGCCGCTACCTTTACCGAGGGCCTGCGCATGGGCACCGAGGTGTTTCACGCCCTAGCCAAAGTACTCAAAAAGGCTGGCTATGGCACCACGGTAGGGGATGAGGGCGGCTATGCGCCGGCTGTCCGTCGCGGCAACGCCGAGGCCCTAGAGCTGATCGCCACCGCCGTAGAGCAGGCCGGCTACAAGCTTGGTACCGACATTGCCTTAGCCCTCGACTGCGCCGCCAGTGAATTCTATGCCGACGGCAAATATCACCTCAAAGCCGAAGACAAAGCCCTTTCCAGCACTCAGATGGTCGATTTCCTCGTTGATCTGGCTGAAAAGTACCCAATCGTTAGCATCGAAGATGGCCTCGCCGAAGACGATTGGGAAGGCTGGGAACTGCTCACCGAGAAGCTTGGTCATAAGATCCAGCTCGTGGGCGACGATCTGTTTGTAACCAATGTGAAATTCCTGGAGCGCGGCATCAAAGAACAGGCCGCCAATGCCATCCTGGTAAAACTGAACCAGATCGGCACCCTCACCGAAACGCTCCAGGCAGTGCAGATGGCCCACGAAGCCGGCTGGAAAGCGGTTATATCGCACCGCTCCGGCGAGACCGAGGACACCACCATTGCCCACGTCGTGGTGGGCCTCGCGACCGGCCAGATCAAAACTGGGTCCTTGAGCCGCACCGACCGGGTAGCGAAATATAACGAGCTGCTCCGCATCGAGGAGCAGCTTGGCGACTCGGCCGCATTTGCCGGGAAAGGAGCCCTGTAATGGCATATCTCGTACTCGTCCGCCATGGCCAAAGCGCCTGGAATGAACTTGGCCAATGGACCGGCCTAACCGACGTCGAGCTCACACCTAAAGGCAAAGAAGAGGCCCGGGCCGCGGCTATGACTTTGGAAGGCATTACCTTTGACGCCGCCCACACCTCTAAATTGACCCGAGCCCAGGAAACCCTACAGATTATCCTAGAAGAGCTCGGCCAAGCCACACTTGACGCCAAGAAACATACCGCCCTCAACGAGCGCGATTATGGCCAGCTCACCGGCAAGAACAAGTGGCAGGTCCGCGAAGAGCACGGGGAGGAGCAGTTCACCAAATGGCGCCGCAGCTGGAATGAGCCAGTGCCAGGGGGCGAGACTCTCAAGGACGTGCACGACCGAGCCGTACCCTACTATGAGCAGCATATCCTAGCCGACCTCAAAGCCGGCAAGAATGTGATTGTTTCAGCCCATGGCAACACTCTGCGCGCCCTCGTTAAATACATCGAGGATATCGCCGAGGATGAGGTTTCAGGCCTAGAGATCGGCACGGGTGAGGTTTATGTCTACGAGATCGACCCCAAAGGCCAGATTATCGCTAAAGACATCAAGATTAGCGGCGGCAAAGCCTAAGCTCTGCATGTGCCAAAGGGCAGGCCTTCGAGCCTGCCTTTTTTGTTCAGCCAGTCTTCTTGACAGCTGCGCTTAATTATACTAGTATGATTGGTATGAATAAACACACTCATGCCGGTCAGGTTGAATTCGTCGATATGGTTACGCTCGGTGAGCGGGGCCAGATTGTGATTCCGCAGGCGATGCGGGAGCAGCTTGAGCTAAAGGCAGGCGATAAGCTGATGGTCTTTCTGAAGCACGGTCAAGTGATTGGCCTGGTACCACAGGAGGCTTGCCGCCAATGGGTGGATTATCTGACGAGCAAATTGAGCCAAGCGGAGGAAGCTAAATAGTGTTACATCAGTTGAGCCGAGGAGCCAAGATAGGCATTCTCGTCAGTATTATTTCGGGCATGTTCCTGGCGGCATTGGACCAGACCATTGTTGGTACCGCTTTGCCGCACATTTTGTCTGATCTCAAGGGCTTCACGGAGTACTCATGGGTAGTGGCCGCCTACATGATCGCCCAGGCGGTAGCCGCGCCGGTCACGTCTAAATTGTCCGATATTTTTGGCCGACGGAGGATGTTCTTCTTTAACGTCATCATCTTCTTGCTTGGTTCAGTTCTGGCTGGCATGTCCACAAGCATGACATGGCTGATCTTATCGCGTGCTATTCAGGGCATTGGCGGTGGTGGGCTAGCGGCCGCGGCCTTTACGATCATTGCTGATATCTTCCCCCCACGCGAACGCGGCAAGTGGACCGGCCTCATTGGCGCGATCTTTGGCTTAGCTTCAGTCATTGGCCCGACCCTGGGCGGCTACCTCACCGATCATTTGAGCTGGCGTTGGGTGTTCTACGTTAACCTGCCTGTGGGCGTGATTGCTTTAGCTTTGGCTAGCTTCTTCCTGCCCAATATCAAGCGCGATGCCCGCGGCCGCATTGACTGGCTAGGTTCGCTGGCCATCACCGGCGCAGTGGTGCCTCTAATTTTGGCGCTCATTTGGGGTGGTTCCAAATACGCTTGGGGCAGCGCTCAAATCATCTGGCTGTTTGCGTTAGCCGTCATTATGACCGCGGTGTTCATTTTCATTGAACGGGGAGCTGAGGACCCGATTATTCCGCTACGTCTGTTTAAGGAACCCTCGTTTACCATCGTCAACCTAATTACGGTGATTTCGGCAGCCGTAATGTTTGGTGGTATCCTGTACATTCCGATCTTTATCCAGACCGTAGTCGGCCAAAGCGCCACCAACTCCGGCTTGCTCTTGCTGCCGTTTATGTTCGGGGTAGTGGGTGGCAGCATTGTCTCGGGCCAGATTACCTCGCGCACCGGCAAGTACCGCTGGATTGGGCTTATTGGCTTCACTATTGCCACAGTTGCCCTGTACTTGTTATCGCAAATTAACCGCGACACTACGAATACCACCGTCAGTATCGATATGATCATCCTCGGTCTGGGTATTGGCCCGAGCATGCCACTCCTGCCTATGATCGCCCAAAACCTGTTTGAAGTTAGTGATACCGGCGTGGTAACCGGCGCCGTTACCTTCTTCCGCACCATTGGTGGCGCGGTCGGTACGGCCATCCTGGGTACCATCTTTAATAATCAGCTGACAGCCAACCTGAAGGATCTTCCTATGACCGGCCTGACGGCGCCTCAGCTTAAGCCGTTGACCGACGCACTGCACGATCCCAACGTTGTGACCAGCAAGCCGGCGCTGGACCAAGTATTGGGCCATATTCCAGCCGCAGTGCTACCCATGCTTAAACCCGCTATTGATGCTTACTTGAATCTCACAAAGGGCTCGGTAGCCGATGCCATTGCCTTCGTCTTTACCGTTGCCATGGCCGGAGGAGCGGTTTGTCTGGTGCTCTTCTACTTGGTAGAAGAAAAGGAGCTGCGCAGTCATGCTGATGCTCCGGAACAAAAAACCGCGGCCGAGCCAGCCGGCGTCCTGTAAAAAAGAGCCCCTCGGGGCTCTTTTTTTATGAAGCAGTTCGGCGCCGCTGGCGTGGGATTTTTAGGTTGCCCGTCGCGATGGCAGCCTGAGCTACTCCAAGATCGTGCAGAATGAGCTCAGCCTCGGCTGCATCGATTGGAATCAACTCCTTGCGCTGGGCCAGCACAATATCGTGCTCGCGCACAAGGTAGTGTTTAAAATAGTCGGCCTCGCCAATATCTGAGGTGATCTCCATGAGCCACTCAAATGGCGGCCGAGCCTCAGCTATCGTCTCGGCTACGCGCAGTCGCTGTCCGTCAGCTAGACGGATATCGGCTTCATAGAGTACGGTCTGATCGGCTCGCTCATCCATAGCAAAGTCTCCACCGGGTGCCGCCCGGCGAGCCGGCGCTGCCTCAAATACTTGATGAGCCAATTGGCGGATGGCATGGTCTTGTTCAGGCCCAATGGGCGGTCCAAAATTTCTCATACGACTCCCATAGTATCATAGCCCGCCCAGATAGCGAGCATGATTTTTAGGCTTTGGGCTCAGCCACTTTAGTGGGCTTACTCACAGCCGTACAATACATGCAGCGGCGTGCCTCAGCAGGAATCTCAGCCAGACATTCCGGACATTTGCGCGTGGTAGGATCAGGCTCTGTGTGACCGCGGCGGCGGCTCAGCTGAATAAGTTTATTGATCGGCTGAACTACCAAAAAGAATACTACAGCCGCCATAATGACAAACGAAATGGCCTGGTTTAGAA
>JARIHM010000102.1 GCA_029288275.1 Candidatus Saccharimonadota bacterium
CGCTGCCACAGGTGCGCGGTATGTTTAACGGCGACCGGGCACGCAAGGAAACGTTGGTGGAATACGGTTTCCGGCTGCCCAGCGCGCTCGATAACCGGCCGCTCAAGTTCCCGGAGTTTGAGCGCCATATTAATCAGGCGGTGTATGTGAGCGCTACGCCAGCCGAGTTTGAGCTCAGCCGCAGTAGCCAGGTGGTGGAGCAGGTGATTCGCCCGACCGGCCTGCTCGATCCGCTCATTGACGTACGGCCGATCGATGGCCAGATCGATGATTTGATTGCCGAAATTAAGGCCACTATTACTAAAAAGCAGCGTGTGCTGGTCAAGACACTGACCAAGCGCATGGCCGAAGATCTCACCGAATACCTGCAGGAGGCCGGCATTAAGGTGCAATATTTGCATAGTGAAGTACAAACGCTTGATCGCATTGATATCCTCCAGGACTTGCGGGCCGGTGTGTACGACGTGGTGGTGGGTATTAACCTACTGCGTGAAGGTTTGGACCTGCCCGAAGTGTCGCTGGTGGCAATTCTGGATGCTGACAAAGAGGGCTTCCTACGCGGGGAGGCAGCGCTTATTCAGACGATTGGTCGGGCAGCGCGCCATGTAGAAGGCCGGGTGATTATGTATGCCGATAAGGTTACTCGTAGCATGAAGGTGGCGATCGATACTACGACTCATCGGCGCGAAATCCAGGAGGCCTATAACAAGGAGCATGGCATTACGCCGGCGGGTATTAAAAAGGCAATGGGTGAGCGCATGCAGGCGCAGGCCGAGGCTGAAACGGCCGAGATCAAGCCGCTCAATATTGCTGAAATCCCCAAGGACGAGCGTCAGCATCTCATCAAAGAGTTGACCCAGCAGATGGAGCGGGCCGCCAAAGAGCTGCAGTTTGAGAAGGCGGCGGCCTTGCGCGACCAGATTGACGAGCTCAAAGGAGCTGCTAAGGCTGCGGCTAAACCGCGCAAATCAACCCGGCGCTAACTCAAGAGGCACGAGAAAGCCCGGTCGCTGTGAGCGACCGGGCGGCGGACGGGTGGGGGATTCAGGCCTGGAAGGCCTTGGGCTGCGGCTCCGTACGGTGGAGACCCCAGACCCCGATCGCGGAGAGAACCAGGCCGACGATGCAGCCGATGAAGACGGCCTGGACGGTCTCGTCTACTGGCTCGTTCACGATCAGCAGCATCGCGCGGCAGAACAACCCGAACAGGGAGCCGACCAGGATCACTACGGCTGTGTAGTCGAGCCAGTAGCGGCCGGGCGTGGTGCCCGCGGGGTCTTCGGCCTCGCCGGAGGGGCTGAACGGGTAGCCCAACATCGGAATGGCCAGTAGCCCCGTGATGTACACGGGGAGTAGCGGCACGGTCGGCTTGGTCATCGTTCCGAGCAGCAGCCAGACGAACGCAACTGCCACGGCCACGCCGAGCAGGATCTGGGCGATTCGCGTCCAGCGGAGCCAAGCAGGGGTGGACGGCAGCTGGGTCGACGTGGTCATCATTCCTCCAGAAGAAGGTGCGCGCTCGGTAGTGAGCTTGCTATTATAATAGCATAAGTATTATAAAAAGTCAATAACTAATGCGTAGGCATGCCTACCCAACTCACGAGACACGTGCGATAGTAATGCTATAAAGGATTACCGTTATGGCATCAGAGCACGTCGGACCCCATGGTGCGTCCGAGAATACATCGTCTGGAGAACAATTTGCCCAGTGGGCGCGGGATCAGGCTGGAGATGCGGTGCGGCCCGAGCAGGCCGAACAGGAACGCCCGAACTCTCGATTTTTGGCCGATCAGCGTGTGATGGTTGAACGTAGCGACGGCACCCACGAGGAATGGCAGGTTGAGAATTATAACGATAAAGGCCAGGTAGTAACGGTTAACGCCGACGGTACCTTCGAGAAAGCCTACCCGCCCGAGGCCCTGGCCGATCTACAGCCTAAATTCGAGGTTGGTACTCAGATAGAAGTCCAGGCACCGGATGGGCCGGAGCTATGGCAGGTAAGGGCGCAAGATCCTAACACCACGGTAGTACTCGAACCCGCACCGGGGGCAAACGTGACCAGCGCTCAAGGCCCAGTTCGAGTAGAGGCTTCGTTTCTGCAGCGGGTAGGGCGAATTATGCAGCAACCGGAACCGGCCGAAGCAGGTCGCGCGCCCGAGCGAGGGGCCACTACGGAACAGATGGATGTGCGTGAGCTTGGCGCCGTTCAGGCAGTCTTTGATGAGCGATTTGGTCGGGGATACCGCACCGGCCGTCCCGAGGCTGGCCAATCCGAGCCGTTAAAGGATTGGGCGGCGACGAGCGTTCGCGCCCTCGATCAAGCTTTGCAGCAGGATCCGGAGGCTCTCACATCCCTCACTGGGTTTAAGGGAGCTTTGGAAGAGCTAGGTCGAGCGGGTAACCATCATATGATTGTGCAGACCGGGCTGACTGAAGGCGAGATGCAACGCCTTTCCGGCAGTACTGAACAATCGGTAACCGAAGTGAGACGATTATTGTCTCACTTAGCCGATAAGGTAGTGCCTATCGAAGCCCCGCCTCATCACCGCCGGGGTGATTCACTTATCTCGGATGGTCGTTATGAAATTGCCCAAGCCGCACTCAAGGGGCTCGAGCGGATAGCCCAGACCAGGCATGGAGCCGAAGTAGGCCCACAACTTAAGCGTCAATTGTTGGCGCTGGCCGGATTGCTCGATCAACGAAGATAAGAAAACAGCCCGGCCGCGGTAAAACGGCCAGGCTGAATGATGGCTATCGAGACTTCTTATCGGGCTTAAGGTTCTCGGCCCGTATTCTCCCCAATTTAGCGATACCCTGATCGGCGGCATCGCTAGTCCGGGTGGCGGCTTTAGCCTTCGCAATCCGGGCGGCCTTTTGCTTTGGCGTCTCGCCCACCGTGCCTCCTGGCTGATATGAACATGGGATAATCGCATACTATCACCGACTCCTGCCCAAACAAAGAGGGCGGCCGCACTATGCGCGGCCGCCCTGGCGGATTGATTACATCCTTACGAGCGTTGGTTCCCCAGGCGTTGAAGTATGTGACGGCTTCCTCGAATAATCAGGCCGATCACACTGCCGCTGGCAGCGGCTAGAATCATGATGGTGCCACCTGTGTGAACCGCGGGGTCTTGGCTGAAGACCATTACGATCGCGGTCGGAAGTGCGGCAAATATAGCCACAAGGGTGAATGCCAAAAAGTTTGTTATCACAACTCGGGGCCATGAGCTCAGCCGCCCAAGCACCCACTGGCGCTGCTTGTCAAACTCGGTGGCAGGAGTAGCCATCAGCCAGGCGCCGATGAGGCTCAGTGCAAGACTTGTGATTCCGACAGTCAAATCGAAGATCATCAAGCGTCCTTCATTGCCTTTTGTGGGTGGTGCTGGCCACCAGTTTGCGGTACCGGCGGCGGATCAACCGAATAAGCCCACCGCAGATCATCCCTGTAGTACAACTCGCACTGAGAAGTGTTACGGCAATGGCCATTGTCAGCCCATCCATGCCGGGCGTTAGCGCACCAATGAGGATGAGAAGCACGGTCGGTGCGATGCCGAACCCAACAATACTCCAAACAGTGCGGTTGGGCGTCAGCGGCCGGCGCCACACGCGCTGGATGAGCCGAATGATGAACCTAGCTTCCGGATCGATCACCACCCACGTAGCTAACGCTAGGTAGAAGAGGCTGGTCGCGAAGGTTACCAGCCAAAATATGGTCATAGGTACGCTCCTTGCGGCTCGATCGAGCAAGACAGATAAGCCATCCTACATCATCAAATCCGCGTTAGTCAACGCTTGCTCCGCTGCCCCGTCCATTGCCAGCCGCACAAAAAATGTGTACAATACTACCTCGTAAACATCGGTGGGGATTATGACCGACAAGATCGTTGTTCGAGGGGCGCGTGAGCACAATTTGAAGAACATCGACGTGGAGATCCCGCGCGATAAACTGGTGGTAATTACCGGTCTGTCAGGCTCGGGCAAGTCGAGTCTGGCTTTTGATACCATTTATGCTGAAGGGCAGCGCCGCTACGTGGAATCGCTCAGCGCCTACGCCCGCCAGTTCTTGGGACTGATGGAGAAGCCAGACGTCGATCAGATTGACGGTCTGTCGCCGGCCATTTCGATTGACCAGAAGTCTAGCTCACGTAATCCGCGCTCTACGGTGGGTACCGTTACCGAAATCTATGACTACCTGCGCTTGCTTTATGCGCGCGTGGGCGTGCCGCACTGTCCGATTTGTGGCCGCGAAGTGACGCGCCAGACGGCTAGCCAAATTGTTGACCAGATCCTGGAGCTGCCGGCCGAAACGCGCATTATGTTGCTGGCGCCGGTGGTGGACGACAAAAAAGGCGAGCACCGCAGTGTGGCGGCCGAGCTCAAGAAGGCCGGCTACACCCGGCTGCGCGTTAACGGCACGGTCTATGATATTGCTGATTTCCCCACCTTGGATAAACAGAAGAAGCACACTGTAGAGGCGGTGGTTGATCGTGTGGTGGTTGATCCCGAGATTCGTCAGCGCCTGACTGAATCAGTGGAGCAGGGCTTGAACTTAAGCGACGGCGTGATTAAAGTGCTGCAGCCAGACGACGGCACTGAGCAAGATTTTAGCGAACACTACGCTTGCCCCGTGCACCGCGAGGTGAGCCTGCCCGAGATTGCGCCGCGCAACTTCTCTTTTAACTCGCCGCACGGCGCCTGCCCGCACTGTACCGGTCTCGGCATGCGCCTGGAGGTTGATCC
>JARIHM010000108.1 GCA_029288275.1 Candidatus Saccharimonadota bacterium
GCGTACGCCATTTCCATGGTAACGCTAATACCGGCGTAATCATCCTTATTGTATACAAAACACACCTCGCTTTTGCGCACCCAATCAAAGTGCTCTAGTGTCAAACCTTTAAACACCTTCGAGGTTACGTATGAAGAGTGAATGTGCTCAGTTTCAAAGATGGGCTGTTGGATACTCGGCTCAAACACCAGCACCCCGAGTGCCGCCAGTTCTTCGCAGAACTGTTTAATTTCCCCTTTGTAGCGCTTAGAACCGCAAATAACAACTGATTTCATAGCTCTCCTTACTTTTCCGACTAATTGTCGCATACATAGTGACCCGGGCAACCTCGAACCTTGGACGACGGTTCCAAGCTCGCCTCCATCATTAAAACACGCTACACTTACAGCCATGAAGATCCTTTATCTCGGTGACATTATGGGCAAGCCAGGCCGGCAGATAGTCAAAGACCTGCTTCCTGAATTACGACGCGAACACGGCGTCGATTTTGTGATTGCTCAAGGCGAAAACTTGAGCCATGGCAAGGGCATGGCTATCAATCATACGCAGGATATGCTGGCGGCCGGCGTCGATTTCTTCACCGGCGGCAATTGGACGCTTCACCGGCCCGAAATCATCCCTTGGCTGGAAGATCCAGCCAAGCCTGTTATTCGCCCGGCCAACTACAAGGCCGGCACGCCCGGCCGTGGTTGGAAGGTGGCCGAAACGCCCTTTGGCAAAGTCCAAGTTATCACTTTGCTGGGCCAAATTGTCGGGGCTTTCCCGGCCGACATCGACAATCCGCTCAAAACTGTCGACGCAATTCTAGAGGAAACCAAGGCCGAATCCTACGCTGCCCGCATCGTCAACTTCCACGGCGATTTCTCGAGCGAGAAGCTTGTTATCGGCCAGTACTTGGACGGCCGCGTCACCGCGGTAATTGGTGATCATTGGCATGTACCCACGGCTGACGCGCAAATCTTCCCTGGCGGTACCGCCCACATCACCGATGTCGGTATGGTTGGCTCGCACGACTCTTGTTTGGGCGTCAAAACCGATGTTATCGTTAAACGTTGGCTTAGTGACCTGCCGAGCCGCAACGAGCTCGAAACCGGAGGTCGTATGTGGCTATGCGGCCTCCTCATCGATGTAAATGGTGCATCTGGCCAAGCAAAAGCCCTCCAGCAAGTGATAAAATTTGTATAATTTAGCCCTTTACCTATCTGGAGCCTCTGGTATTGTAGAAGAAAATGTAATCTGGAGTATTGGATGACCAAGCAACAGCTAATTGAGACTCTGGCGGCTGAGACCAACACCACCAAGCGCCAAGTCGAGCATACCCTGGCAACGTTTGTAAATATTGTCGAACGTACGGTCGCCAAAGGTGAGAAGGTTTCGATCACGGGTTTTGGAACATTTGATTTAGGGAAGCGAGCCGCTCGACGTGGCGTCAATCCACAAACCGGCGCTGAAATTCAAATCCCTGAAATGGCTATGCCACGCTTCCGGGCCGGCAAGCGCCTCAAAGAAACTCTGCGCTAGTTTTAGCTCATGTACGAAAGAGTCCCCGAAAGGGGCTTTTTTGTTTTAACGCGCTCCTGCGCTATTCTGCACGCGTGGTGAACATTCACATTCAGGTTCGCAAGGACCTCTCCGGTCATAACCGGTTTATTGAAGCACGCCAATTCGCCGCCGATCCTGCGCGCAGGGCAATGTACGGTGGCATCATCGCCTACACATACATACCAAAAATAATTCCTTGGCGCCCCCGGCAGGATTCGAACCTGCGACCGATGGCTTAGAAGTCCACTGCTCTATCCAGCTGAGCTACAGGGGCCAGTTACCCACGCATACTATCAGGATTGGCTCCGTTCGGCCATAGTTGACGCCCGTAAAGGGGAGCTATATTATGGCTGAGGTTCTCGCGAACCGGTGACTCAAGGCGGGTCATCTTTTATGTAAGGGAGTTCTCCTTGAGCTTGAACGTGACCGCCAGCACTCAGCAGCGCGTCATTGTTGACGACGAGGACGGCGACAACGACGTCAAGGGCGGTAAGTTCGCCCTGGCTGCCGAGGGCGACGGCAAAGAGAAGCACGGTGAGGGTAAGGAAAACGATGGTGGCAGGTCTCGTAACTACAGCGGCCTGTCCGCGCAGTTGCTCGGCCGCCGCCGGCTGGTGACCACGGCCTCGTAGCTTCACTTCATTGGTCCGGTGAGGCACCTTGTGTGCTTCATCGGACCTTCTTCTTTGAAAAGAGGATTATGTACCAAACTGCATGGTGGGCGCGGTTTATTAGCTGGCTCATCCGACGTCTTGTGCGATTTTGTGTGATTACCGGGCTCCTGCGGCTGGAGATTCGGGGTCGGCAACATTGGCGCGAGTTGAGAGGCGGCGTTATCGTGGCGCCCAATCAGCTTTCGGCCATCGATGGCGTGCTCGTTAACGCGCTCTTGCCGCGAGAGGCACGGTTTTTTGTGACTATGCGCATCTTTGCGACGCCGTGGCGAGGGCGTTACATGGCGGCTGCTGGGCACCTGCCGGTACTGCCGGGGGATCCTCGCCTGAACGCGCGCAGCTTCCTGGATGCGCAGCAGGTGTTACGGGCCGGTCATCTTGTGGGTATCTTTCCCGAGGGGCGATACTCATCAACGCCAAGGTCCAAACTATGGCCGTTCTTTGAGGGAGCAGCCAAGCTAGCGCTACGCACCGGCGCGCCGGTCATGCCCGTGGGACTGCGGGGTACGGCCGGTTTGTTTCCGTGGGTAGAGAAGGCCAATCGGCCGCTCTGGCTGCAGCGCTGGGAGGCGCGGCCGGGCTGGAGCTGGCTCAAAGTCCTTCATTGGTGGCCGCGCCGATCCGTGGTATACATCAGGTATGGCCAACCGCTCTTGTCTGATAGCTTGGCGGACACCGCCGGGAATCGTCAGGAGCTAACACGGCAGTTGATCGCTGCTGTCAGCCACCTGAGCGGCTTGGAGCCAAGCACCATCCGTCCCTCTATCGTTCGCATGTCTCGGCCGTAGGAGTACCCATGACACGCGGTGAGCGCGCCCCAGGCGGTCCTGGCGACCTTGAGCCCGACAAGAAAGACAGCATTACACTGTCGCTAGACCAGATCCGGCGATTGACGGCTCAGCTCACCCAGCGCCGCCGGTTGGGTCCGGCTCGCTAAACTTGCCCGGTAGGGCGTACCATCTAGGTGCGCTCTGCCGGTTTTTCATTTGTACCAATAATTCCTGGAGCGGGTGACGGGACTCGAACCCGTGTAGCCTGCTTGGAAGGCAGGAACACTAACCACTGTGCTACACCCGCACATTATTATTTTATCAGTTGAGTTTATCATACCGCCCCCGGCAACCCAAAAAAGAAAGGACCCCTGGGCAAAATGCCCAGGGGCCGAAAGGTCTACCGGAAGGGTTCTACCCCTTAGTCTTGTACTTCCTCTTAAGCCATCGCAGCTTACTCTTCTTGATGGTCGTACCCTTGTAGTCGGTTTCTACAACCTGAAGCATGGGAGTACCATTTGGATTGGTAGCCGGCGTACCATCGTCTTCCAAGACCTGAATGGTCTTCCACCTCTGCTCGAGGAACCTCGCGTGAGGGTGTGGCGCACACTCGCCCTGCTGGCTGCACGGGCTCCAGCCGCACTTCTCGCAGGCCGATGCCGCGAAGTCCAGAATATCCTTGTATCCCTGCCACTCAGGACCGCGGCGGCCTCGACCGGTTGCCTCTCGAATCGAGGAGGCTGCGCCGCCCATCTTTTGCCAGAAGCTGCGGTTCTTTCTGGCCTGCTTTTCCGCCCATGCGGCATAGCGCAGGGCGAAGTCTTCCTTGGATTCGAACATCCTCTTCTTAGGCGGATTCGACACTCAGTTCACGCTCCCGTGATGATTGATTGACATTACTTCACTTCGCTGGAGGCTGGAGCCTCCTCGTCCGTCTCGTCTTCATCCCAGATCCCTGGGAACCAGTACTCGCTCAATGCCTGGCCAGTCATCTTGGTAAGTGTCAAGGCGGCCTCCCAGACAAAGCTTTCTCGGTTCTCGGGCGTGTTACGGCCCTCGGGCCACAGTGGCTCACCGATCTTGATGGTGACCTTGTTGAACGGACACCACCAGCGTCGCCACCAGGGACCTTCGTAATCTGGGCTGTACCGCTCGTGGCCCCACATGGCCACCGGCACCACCGGGATCTGTTCGCCGTAGGCCAGGCTAGCCAGGAGGTGCGACTGGAACGGCTCGAGTATCTGGGGGTCGTCTTCGTAGTATCCCTCGGGATGCAAGAGCACCAGTCCACCGTACTTCAAGATGGCCCTGGCCTGGCGAATGGCCCGGATGTTCTCGAACCGGGTCAGCTCGTCATTCTCGGCCAGGCTCACCCTCAGGTTACCCGCCCAGCGCATGTACGGCCCAATGACCGGCCGCCGGTAGGCGCTTCGAGCTGCTATAGCCGCGAACGTCCGGTTCTGGAGCGCCAGATACAGGATGGGCCCATCGAACGGCGACGCATGGTTGCCGATCAGCAGGGCTCCGCCCGGCGGAATATTCTCTTCGCCTTCCAGCTCCAATCGGAGCAGGCCGGTGCCAGAGATCCAGCGCTTGACGAACATACGAAGAAAGGTTGCACTGAGTCGTACCGGCCACCGCATGCTCTGCGGCGTGTCGGTTTTTGACATGTACTTCACCGCCTTAATTTGAGGCTGGGACGAGAGCATTATGCCATATTGACTTAGCATAATCAACAGTTCATAATAGCTGATGGCTTTTTTGTCGTACCTTCTACTACTGAATGGGGAGTCATGAACGAAACCAAACCCCGGCCTCACCCGTGGTTTGATCGCATCACACGTCTCCTGTACCCCTACACGGTCAACGGTCGTGAGAATATTCCGGAGGCCGGTCCGTTCATTGTGGTGAGCAACCACATGTCCGAGACCGACGGCGTCTACCTGGCTCGAACCTTCAATTGGAAGATCACCTTTCTGATCATCGATTGGGCGTTCCGTTTGCCGGTGATTGGTCGGCTCCTAATGCGCGAGGGCCATATTCCGGTGGATCAGCATGATCCGACGTCTCGGGATAACCCGGCTTCGGGGGCGAATGCTCTGAGCCGAGCCGAGGCGTTGCTCAGGCAAGGTCACATTGTAGGCCTCTACCCTGAAGGCTGCTGCTACGCCGGCACCATGATGGGCCCATACCAATTGGGCATGGTCCGGCTGGCGCTGCGTACAGGCGCGCCCATCATACCGGTCGGTACCAAGGGCACGGTAGGCGGGGGATTCAATTGGCGGACACTTCGGCCGTTCCGCAGCGTTGAGCTGGTGATCGGCGAACCGGTCAAGATGAACGGCCGTAAGTTTACGCCGCAGAATCGGCGTGAAGTCATAGCCGAGGTCGAGAAGGCTTTGGCTATCTTGTCTGGCCGCGACATCTTCGACCCAGATCGTGAGCTTGTGTACAGCAAGTGATCCGCTCACGGCCCAGCAGAGAAATTCTGCTGGGCCGTTTTCCTTTCAAAGTGCTTACGCTGTTTTCGGCCTTCATAACCAATATTGTCATCATTGTTATACAAAATTGACATAAGATATGCCTATCTGATACCATCAGGATGTCCTAAGAAAGACTCCTGGTCTGGGGGTAATATGGCCAAGTCAAGCTGTGGTAACTGCGGTGCTTGCGACAAGTGTAAGCCCAAGTCGAATCCAACGGCAGGCACCACGGCCAAGCCGTTCAAGGACGTTGCCCGTCCCATTCACATTCGCGAGAAGAATCGCAAGACCCGCCAGCCTCGTCGTATGAGGTGGTGGGACTGACATAAAAACCCAGGTTCGCGCGCCTTACGGTTCGTGAGCCTGGGTTCTTTCTTTGAAGCATAATCGAGCCACCAGAAGGTGAATCAAAACAAAAACTTCACAGCCCCCAGAGCCGCTTGCTGCCCTAAAGACGTGAAGTTTACTGGTCGGGGTGACAGGACTTGAACCTGCGACCTCATGCTCCCAAAGCACGCACGCTACCAACTGCGCCACACCCCGAGGTCTCGGTCATTATAACAGAAAAATCGGGAGTGTCTCCAAGGAGACACTCCCCGTAATGCATTGCCTACTTGCGTACCGTACCATAGGGCGCATTGAGTGCCTTGAGCTGCTCGCTCGGTATGGCTTGGGCAAGGTCGAGCTGCTGTCGTATCTCGGAGGCGATGGCCGCCAGCTGGGGCTGCACTGCCTCTTGGGTATAGGCATCGTTCACGAGATGGGCCCGGTAGTGATCATTGATGGCTGTCAGCGTCCGAAAGTGCTGCGACGTGAGCTGCCCGACGGCAAAATGTTCGCTGACGTCCGCCGCCTTTAGAGCGGCCAGCCATTGCTGGCGGAGCGAGGAATGAATCGCCAGAATCTGACCATGCCTGACCCCTCGCTTGAACCGTTCTATCGGCGCCGTGACGAAGAGCACGCTGACGACGGCAATTCCCGCAGGCAGCGACAACGCGGCCAGCAGAAACGGGACCGCGTCCACCATGCCCAGGAATGTAACGAAAGTGGTGCCGAGGGCGATCACCATGGCGATACTCAGCTGATAGGCATCGGTCTTACCGCTCTTGACGCGGCGCAGGGCCGCGGCACTCCGGCTATCACCCGGCTGAACTAGATACCAAGTGCACAGGTAGCGTTGCATGATCAAGCCTCCTTGACTCAAGAAGAACGCATTACCGATATTAGAGAAGCATGATTTGGCGGCTTTGGCAAGTTTCAAGCCTCGGCTACTGGTAATTTCTGACAAAATAGGGTAAAGTGCTAAGGTCAAAAACTCATATTGACCTGGCGGGCGTAGCTCAGTTGGTTAGAGCGCTAGATTGTGGCTCTGGAGGCCGTGGGTTCGAGCCCCATCGCTCGCCCCAGGAATTATTACGGAATAATGGCTTTATGTAGCCATTATTTTTTTATAGCCCACGAAGAAAGCTGCCAAATGTATGCCCTGCTTAAGTCATAAAAAATATCTACTTCATCAGCCCCTTGGAGCAGGCAGTATTTCCGGCGGGCACTGACATTCAATAGACTATTTGAACAACAATGCTATAATAGCCGCAAAGCCATGAAGGGGTCTCCCGCCCTGGAGCTGCCGGTGATGAGCCGTGCCGGATCCCGCCGTAAACGGGGAATTGAGGTTAGCGCCTGGCGCTAACGAAGGCAAGATGGTACCACGAGCGAGCCTCGTTCTTGCTAAACACTCTTTTGTGTTTGGCTGGAGCGGGTTTTTAAGTTACGAGGAAAAGTATGAGGTTATCGCAATTATTCACCAAGACGCGCAAGGAGGCCCCCAAAGATGAGACAGCCTTAAATGCGCAGCTGCTTATTCGGGCTGGGTTCGTGCATAAGGTAATGGCGGGTGTGTACGCCTACACGCCGCTGGGCCTGCGGGTGCTCGAGAACATTAAGCGGATTGTCCGAGAAGAGATGAACGCTATTGGCGGCCAGGAGCTGATTATGAGCAGCCTACAGCCAAAAGAAACCTGGGAGATCACCACTCGCTGGGATGATGACATCGTGGATGTGTGGTTTAAAACCAAGCTTAAGGACGATACCGAGCTAGGTCTGGCCTGGTCGCACGAAGAGGCCATCATGGAGATGATGAAACAGTTCGTGGAAAGCTACAAAGACCTGCCAGTGAGTGTGTACCAATTCCAGAATAAGCTGCGCAATGAGCTGCGGGCTAAAAGCGGTATTATGCGCGGTCGGGAGTTTGTGATGAAAGATATGTATTCATTGCACGCTACAGCAGAGGACCTGGATGCGTACTATCAGAAAGTTATTGAGGCGTATAAGCGCATTTATGACCGGCTCGGTCTGGGCGATGATACCTATGTAGCGTTTGCCAGCGGGGGGGCGTTCACTAAATTTAGCCACGAATTCCAGACCGTCTGCGAAGCGGGTGAGGATGTACTCTATCTGCATCGGGACAAGAACATCGCCGTAAATGAAGAGGTGCTAGACGAGGCAGTAAAGGAGCTAGGCATCTCTAAGGATGATCTTGAGATGGTGAAGAGCGCCGAAGTAGGCAACATTTTTAATATTGGCAGCGAGAAATCCGAGCAAATGAACATCCGGTTTACCGGTAGTGACGGCAAAGAGCATCCAATTTACTTGGCTTCATATGGTATTGGCATTACGCGAGTGATGGGGGTAATTGTAGAAAAGTTTGCCGATGAGCATGGCATGGTATGGCCAGAGGGTGTGGCGCCGGCTCAGATACACCTTGTGCGACTGGGCGCAGACGAGGAGGTGACCAAGGCAGCCGATGACCTCTACACCAAACTGGCCAAGGCTGGTGTAGAAGTTCTCTATGATGACCGGGATGCGCCGGCTGGAGCAAAATTTGCTGACGCCGACCTCATTGGCTGTCCTGTGCGGATAACAATCTCCAACAGAACGCTGGCTGAAGGCGTCGTAGAAGTGAAACGGCGCACCGAAGCCGACAGTAAGCACGTGAAGACAGGAGAGTTCCTAAAGCACTATCACGGTCAGCACGCATAGTCTAAACTACGGCTACCGCGATGGCGTAGTTAGGCCGGTGCTTAAAGGAGCCCCCTTTAACCCTGGTTAATTGCTCAAGTGCTCATGAACAATAAGCCAGTGGCCGTTATTATATTGCAATACATTTGTTCCGCGGCCGTGCCCGGACTGCCGGATACCATCAACGGTGCCCTTCCACGAGAATGAGTAGGTGCAGACGGCGGTAGTCTCGTTCACAACAGGCCAGCTCACGTCATGTATTTCATAGACCTCATCCTGGATCCTATTGAAAGTCGTTTCTACTGCTGACTGAATCTCCTCACGGCCTCTATATGATCCGTCCGTAAACCAGTATGTGGCCTCTGGCGCTATCATTGGTGCCACATGAGCCCAAATATGGCTGTTGTTAGCTCGCTCATAGTTCTTCAGGAACGCATTGAGTTGTTCGGTAAGTGAATTCATGGAATTATCTTATCCTAAAATTACAGTGCGAATGTCGTCCATTATCCGGCCCCAGTGCAGGGATTATTACGAGATAGTGGCTTTGTGTAGTCATTATTTTTTTACATAAAAAATATCTTGACAGCTGAAAAATCTGACTGCTATTATCAAACTGGAAGACACAGGAGGATATAAAAAAGCTCCTAGATGTAGCAGATCGAGTTAAGAATTAGTCCGAAGTCCGAGTCCGATACATTGTTAGATTGTTAGTTAGTAAGCTACATCACCGTGACGTCTTCCCGTTCGGTTCGAGGAAATAAGAGGCACGCAAGTGCCTCTTATTTTTGTTATTCTTCAGGGATTTATATAAACAGTACCTAAACGCAGAAGGCCTGCCTAATTAACACAGTTCGAACGCGCCTGTTACCTAGCCAGGGTTATGAGATAATGAGGGCATGCAAGAGCTTGCCACCTCACTACCAAATGTATCGCTTGTTACACCCAATCCTATCCGGGACGCGCCTCAGGCCGTCGAATGGTTAAAGGGCGAAGCCGGCAAGGAAACACTCTTACTGATGGGGAATCCCGAGAAGAGTATTGTTGCGCCGTCTCTGAATGCAGAGCATGAACGGCTTGAGCAGTTCCTCGCTCTTGCCAGGGAGAGCAAGCAGTTAACCTGGATGATGTGCTACGGCGAGGCTACAGTTGGAGCTATATGGGTGGATCTTGAGCCGACCAAGCATCTGCCCGCGCCCGCAATCCACCTTATGATCGGGGATCCAAATGTGCGTGGCCAGGGTATTGGCAAGGCTGCCGTGACGGCAGTTATCAAATATTTGAAAACCGAAGCGAAGTATTCCAAGCTGTACTCACGGTACCTTACGAGTAATGCTGGCTCAATCAAGCTGCTCCACGGATTCGGCTTTACTCATTTGGGCCCGGCCTACCTTGATGAGGATGGGCTGGAATTTCAGAATGTTGTCCTTAGTCTGACCGATTAACCCTGTGGTAGTTTGACCCGTCCGGATTACGATTGAGGTAACCCCTGTCGTAGAGCTCTCGCCGAAGTAGGGGCCAATCTTGAAATGTGTGCCAGGCTTTTAACACATCGTTGACCTCTCGCTCCGAGTAGGATTTGCCAACCTCGAACTTTGTCGCCAAGTATTCCAATACCAGTTCCTTATCAGTGTGCTTCGTTGGCCACTGGCGGACCTGGCCGTCGGCATCAAGGAATCGATTAACAGGTTGCGCACTCATGTCCCTCAGTATACTACGTGGTTACGGCCTCAAACGTTGGTTATGATTATTTGACCGGAGGGAGGGTTCTTTGCTCCAAGGCTGTCATGAGCTCCAGGAGCTTCTGGGTTGTGCCCCAGCTGCGAATGGTCATAGATTGATAGGCCGGTGTGCCAACGATGCTGCTGAGGCGGCTCTTAGTACGCAGGGCGCTCAGGCGTTGGGAATAAATAACACCATCCCCCGGCCAAATAACGTCGACACCTTCCCGAGGCTTGAACACGGGCATGGCCTGAGCGGCGGTGATATCCATGAGAAAGATAACGTCGCTGTAGTAGGTGTCGGGCTGTTCGCCAAAGCCTTTGGGCTTGTGCTCGATGATGGCTTGGAGCTGTGCACGACTGAGTACCAAAACTTTGATGAGCTCGCGGTCAAGCCGGAAGTGCTTGGGAAGCAATTGCTCGATCTCGGCCTTGACCTCGGCGGGGGCCTTCTCGGATTGGAGCAGCACGTTGCCGCTGGCGATATAGGTGGAAACATTGGTGAAACCAAGTTCGTTCAAGTATTGCCGCAAACTGGCCATGGAGATCATATTCTTGCCGCCCACGTTGATGCCGCGGATGAGAATGGCATAAGTATTCATTGATGTTACTATACAGTAAGCAGTGATATTGTAAAATGATATCCTATATGTTATAATATAATAATCTGCACGAAGGTGCAGTTCTTTAACCGTTTGCTCCTACTCATGCCTTGGAGGCAGTGATGAGCCGGACGTCCGCTTCGACCGATGTGACCGACCAGTTCGTGGCCAGACGGCTGCTGCTGGAGGCGGGTCTCGCCAAGTACGAGTACCCGAACCAGCTGCTGATCGCGGCTGTGGACGACACGGGTAGCAACGCCACCTGCGCCGTTCGGCTCTCGATCGTGGCGCCGGGCATGGAACTGGGCCAGCTGGAGGAGATCCGGCGCGACCTGGTCGACCGCCTGCGCGCGGCCATCAGGCCCATCACCATGGGCGATGACGACCTTCAGTACAACTCCCGGTCCGGCGAGTACAATCGCGAGCCGGACCACGAGAACGACTGGGTCTACAAGGTCGCCATCGAGCCGCACTTCCACTCGGGCGAGCCCCAGGTCGTGGTCACCATGAACGACCCGCAGTACCTGGACCTCGCCTCTGCGCCGGCGGTGCTGGGCTACGTCCGCGGGATCCTCACGCCCGTCGCCAAGAGTCACTGGCGGCAGCTGGTTCTGCTGGACCGCTTCGAGCGGCTCGTGCCGCTGCCCTTCCAGGTGGAGGATCTGTACCGTCGCTCCATCACCGTGGAGCTGCCGGCCGAGCTCAAGCTCGTGCAGACCCGCCGTCCTGGCGGGGACTACGACGAGAACCCGGTCCGCCGGGCCTGCAACGCCTTCGAGCACACGCTCAGGGTCGTGCTGGGCCTCGACACCTGGGTCGAGCACACCAGCGTTTCCTTGAGCCGGCAGGGGGCGATCAGCCTCCAGGTGGATCTGAACCGCCGCGTGGGAACGCCCTCGGCCGTGGACCTCAACCGCATCCAGTGGACGGTCTGCCAGGTGGTGGCCATGCATGCCTCGGTCGAGGGCTACTACAGCCAGTTGGTCATCAGGCCGGCCCGTGAGGAGCACGACTTGCTCGACGGCGACTACGACGAGGACGCGGGCTTCCTGGGTGAGCACACCCGCGAGTACTGAGCAATTGGCCCCTACCCGGTCTCGACGTCTTCGGACGCCGAGACCGGGCCTACCCCGAAATCTCAAGCCAGACTTGAGGCGTCAGGATAGGTCAGCCTTCTTTACGATTATGATTAGCCTTGTGCGAGGTCTTTTCGCCGAGGTTCGTCGAAAGATTTAAGGTCTTGCGTGAGGCCCAAAAAGGTCCTTTGAGGAAGCTCCCAAGGATACCAGGTGCTTGATCGGCGCGTTGCTCAAGGTGTTTTAGCTTGGGCGCTAGCCACTCACGAAAATGTTCAGCCCGTTTCGGCATCAAAACCGAGATCAGGTACTGCGCCGCGGCCGCGATCAGAAGAAGTGCGAAAACCATAGCATCAGACCCTTAGTTTCATCCATACGTGTCCGAGGCGATTGTTGCCATCACCGGCGGCCCCGATACCGGCTTGTCTCATTAAGTGCTCAATGTGTTCATCGATGGACTTCTGGTGGCCTCGTTGGGCTTGCAGGACAAGATTAAGCTGGCGGAGGCGTTTACTTTCTGCCTCGAGTAGAGTCCATTTTCCCTGATCACTCATGCGAAATCCCCATAATACTAAGTTTAAAGTTTCATTAGCTGTTAAAAACGCACAATTTTCCCAAATAATGCCTTTAAAATGCGTCTGTTGTTGGCGGCTGCTCTCTCGTAGCTGTGGCGGGGCTATAATGGTGAGAGCCGGCAATTAACCAAGGAAGCCTATGAGCGCTCACAATCCATCAACTGTTACGTCTAAAGATGGCACAGTCATTGCCTTTGATAAGACTGGCAGCGGTCCTGCGGTAATCTTGGTAAGCGGTGCGACCATGGCTCGGATGGCCTGGACTGAGCTGGCGAAGCTGCTATCGCCACATTTTACGGTGTACGCCTATGATCGCCGGGGCCGAGGAGATAGCACGGATACGCAACCGTTTGCGTTGGAGCGGGAGATTGAGGATATTGAGGCCCTTATTGAAGTGGCGGGTGGTTCTGCCTATGTATATGGGATCTCATCTGGCGGGGCTTTGGCGCTGGAGGCGGCGGCTCGGCTGGGGCGTAAGGTGAAGAAGCTGGCGCTGTATGAGGTACCATATGATAATGATCCGAAGGCGAAAGCGCAGTGGCGCCAGTATCGCCAGAATCTGGATAAAGCGGTAACCGAGGGCCGAAACGGTGATGCTGTAAAACTATTCATGGAGCTGGTGGGTGTGCCGCCGCAGGCGATTAACGGAATGGAGCAATCACCCATGTGGGCGGGTCTTGAGAAGGTGGCCCCAACCCTGCCATATGATGCGGCAGCCATGGGTCCTGACCGCGAACCACCGCTGGAGCGCGCTGCCATGGTTGTGGCGCCCACGTTGGTGATGGACGGCGAAGCCAGCATTCAATTTATACCGTTTATGAATGCTACGGCGGAGGCCCTCACCAAGGCTATTCCACACGCTCAGCATAAGACCTTGCCGAGCCAGGGCCACGATGTTGATTCAGGGGTCTTGGCGCCGGTGCTCATTGAGTTCTTTGCCGCTCAGTAAGACGTCTCTGCTGATGCTGCTTTTTGAGGGCTAAATATGTGTCGTCCTGACGGATCTGATCATAGTAGCATTTAAAAATACGTGCCGATTCGGCCTTAGGCGAAATCTCGGCGTCATGCTCCTGAACCCTAACCTTGCCGTTGGCATCGTATTTCCGGCCGTCACGATGGTTGGCGTAGCGACGTGAGCGAGTCCAGCCCATTTGGAGAAATTTACGCGCCATGTCCATGCCCACAAAGTCCGACTGTTGTTTGTAGGTTTCGAACAAGCCAAGGATAGCTCCAGCCGATTGACGGGCTAGGACTGGAGTGGCAAATCGCCAATACGGTAAGATCTCTGATTTGTAGGGTTCAGCTATCAGTACGCCCTGCTCGCCGCGCCCAATTACATACAACTCAGGGTGTTGGCGGAAGTTAATTCCATAATATACATCGGTGTATGCCACAGACCTAATATCCTAGCGCTTCCGAATGAGCCAGCCAAGCCGCAAGGTTAGGATTTGATCCGATGAAAACAACTTGGCCGCCAGCAGTATAAAACCGATAAAGCAAGCCAGCTCATAGGCTGATCCCAGCAGTACCAAGCTATCATTATGAACGTACAGGTTGGGCAGCGCCTGGAACGTATAGGTGAAGGGGATCAGATACAAAATAATCTGAAAGACCCTCGGCAGCGTCTGAATGTCGGTCACCATACTGGCTAAGTAGGGAATCATCAGGAGCACCATCAAAGGCATAATGAGCGACTGCACACTCTTGATATTGTCAGCAAAGGCACCAAGCACCAGCGCGATGGCTAGCGCTGTTAAGATGCCCAGGAACAGCGCTAGACCCAGGAGGAGATAGCTGTGAAGGGATAGATTGAGGCCGAGCTGGTTGATCGCGGCGGTGGTAGCCGCGTCCACAGTCTGGCTACCGGTAAAGCTTGATTGAATGCTGTGCAGCCCATACACGTAGGCGATAGCGGTAATGCTCGCCACGATACCGGCCGCTAGCATTTTGGCAGCCACGATGGTGGTGCGGGAGATTGGCACCGAGAGCAGCGTCTCAAGCGTTTTGTTCTCTTTCTCGTTAGCCATGGCCGTGGCCACCATCTGGCCGGCAAATAGAATAACAATAAAGAGAATGACCGGCACAAAGGCGATTTGTGAGTTAAGGTAGGTTACGATCTTGGCCGGGCTAATATTGGCTGCCTTGCCGGCCACTACAATGTGCTCGTTGTTCTTGACCGGCGCCAGGGTGGCGGCCGGATCGGCATGCGGCAAGGCCTGGTGCAGACGGCTGGCGCTGAGGGCAGCATTCACCTGGGCAACCGCGCCACTCACAAGTGCCGAGTCGGCCAGCCGGGCAATCGAAAAGCCATTCTGAATGGTATACGACTCTAGGCGGGCCGGCTGCCCGGCGCCTAGCGCCTTGCCAAAGCCAGCTGGAATTATAATAACGGCTTTTTGGTTCAAGGGCTGAGCAAAATCAGGTAACGCTGCTTGTTTTTTGAGCGTGACAGTTAGGTTGGCGTGCTGTAGTAACTCAACCACTCCAGCCGAAGCGGCGGAATCATCGTCATCAATCACTAACACTGGCTGGGGTTGACCTTGCAGCTTAGCTTGTTGGGATATTACTTTTCCTAAGCCCATAAATACAATCACCACCAGCACAATCGGAATGATGGTCTGCGGGGTTAACAGCTCGCGCAGCTCTTTGACGAGTAAGACCCAGAATCGTTTCATGCGCTAGCTACCTTTAGAAATACCTCTTCCAGATTCTTGGCATCATGCCTAGCCTTAATGTCCTGCGGTCGGCCAGTCTCTTTGATCTTGCCGCCTACAATCAAACCAATGCGATCGGACAAATACTCGATTTCCAACATATTGTGGCTTGAGAGCAGTACAGCTGTACCTTGCTTGGTGAGATCGTGGATGATGTGACGAATATCCAGGGAATTAAGGACATCCAGCCCGCTGGTTGGCTCGTCTAAGATTGCAAGTTTTGGGCTCGTCATCATAGCTCGGGCCAGCAGGAGCTTACGCGTCATACCCTTGCTATAGGTCGAAACCTTGGCCGTGATTTTGTCACCCAGGTTGGCGATCTCCTCGGCTCGCTGTACGTATTCGCGGCGCTTGGTCGAGTCATTGGTATAGAGGCCCGCCATGAAATGCAGGTACTCGCGGCCAGATAATGCCTTGTAAGCACCAGATTCCTCGGGCAGGTAGGTGATAAGCTCGCGAACCTTGGCGGCCTCCTTTTGGACGTCATGACCCGCAACAGCAATAGTACCGGCGGTGGGCCGCAGAATGGTGGCGATCATTCGTAGCGTGGTAGATTTACCGGCGCCATTCGGTCCTACGAGCGCGAAGATTTCGCCTTCGCCAATGGTAAAGCTGACATTGGATACCGCCTGTGCGACGCCGTATGACTTGGCCAAATGATCAACCGTAAGCACATTCATAGCTTTATCATACTCCCTATCCCGCGCTCCCTCGCTTGTGCTAGCATAAGCGCATGCAAGAAAGCCACTTTCGGACCCAGACGCACCACGGCATTACCTGGATTGATATCAGCAATCCTACGCGGGAGCAGATTGCTCAGGCAATGGACGGACGGTCGTTGCACCCGCTCCACCTGAATGCCAGCTTGCTTGATGGCCATCTGCCGCAGGTGGAGAAAGAGGACAATTACGTCTTTTTGCTGCTCCAGCTGCCTACCTACGAGAGCTCAACCGCTAAGGTAGAAACTAAGCAAGTGGCGATCTTTTTGGCCAAAGACATTCTCATTACCATTCACCGCGGCGGTATGGCCAACCTTCGGCAGCTCTTTGACGTCTGCGAGGCCGAGCAGCGGCAACGCGATGAGTATTTTAAGCGTTCGTCTGGTTATTTATTGGCTACCATCATTGATCAATTGTTGGCCGAGGCTTCGGATCTTATCCAGGGTATTCTGGTTAAGCTGGATGCCATCGAGGATGCGGTCTTTGATGACCACGTGAGCGCTACTTACGAGATCGGCCAGCTGCGTCAGCGCATCACTAAACTTAAGCGACTGATGGATTTTCTAAAGAGTATCTTGGCCGAGCTGGCACTGCGGATTGATGATTATACGGGTGACAAACTGGCACATTACTACCGTCACAATGCGCATGCGGCTGAGCGGCTGTCATTGTTGCTGGCCGAAGCCAAAGAGACCATCGAGATCTTTAAGGATGCAGATTACACCGCTAGTAACGAAAAAACGAACACAACCCTAGCCGTTCTCACCATTATCTTTACATTTACAATTCCGGCAACAGTGGTGGCGTCGTTTTACGGCATGAATATTCCACTGCCGGGCGGGAATGAGGTAGGGCCGTGGCATTTCTGGGGCCGTTACACCACGCTTTGGGTAGTGCTGATTCTCTCGATCGTACCCGTGGCCGCTATGTGGTGGTACTTCAAGAAAAAGAAGTGGTTTTAGCCTAGTCATGGTATAATGTAGTTATTATGAAGATGCGAACAGCTATTTCTATTCAGTCGACCGCGTTGCCACGCGCCTGATTTTGCTGTTCAGGTCTCCGCTCGGAAACGCCGGTCGCGGCGTTTTTTAGTATGAGGAGGCTTTATGTTAGCGCTACATTCAATAACCAAACAATATGACGGCAGGACGATACTGGAGGCGGTCGATTTATCGTTGCAGGCTGGTGATAGGGTAGGCTTGATCGGAGCGAACGGCGCCGGTAAGTCGACGCTGCTCCAAATTGCGGCGGGCTTCGTGCAGCCAGATAGCGGTCTAGTAACGGCCGAGGGCGAAGTGACGGGTTACCTGCCGCAACAGCTAACGGCCGACCGGCTGAGCGTAGAAGAGTATCTGGCCGCACAGGCACCCTGGCCGAGTGAATCCTACCGGTTTGATATCGTGTTGGCCGAAGTCGGCCTGGCGGCAGATTTAAAGTCTCAGCTCGTTGGTGAGCTCAGTGGCGGCCAAAAGACGCGAGTGGGTCTGGCGGCACTCTTGCTGCGCCGACCGACCATCCTATTGCTCGATGAGCCAAGCAACAATCTGGATACCGCTAGCCTAAACTGGCTAGGCGGCTTTATCCGGCAGTTTAATGGCGCCGTGCTCATGGCATTGCATGACCGTCATATGCTGGATGAGCTGGTCACTGAGATTGTGGAGCTGGCCGACGGCCGGTTAACCTCCTACGGCGGCAACTATAGCTTTTACCTGGATCAAAAAGCAGGTGAGCGTGCAGCCCAAGAGGTTCATTACCGGCACTATCAAACTGAGCAGAAAAGGCTTAAAAAAGCCATTATACAGAAGCGCGCTATGGCCGAGAAGGCCGCCAAGGCCGGTGCGCCAGATAACGAAAAAGGGATTACCAACTACTTGCAGGACAAGGTGTCGCGCCTGTATCACAAGGATGCTAAAACCATGGCCAAGCGGCTGGAGCGGCTGCCGGAAGTGAAGCGGCCGGCACTCGAGCGGGCTTATAGTGTTACCATCCCCGGCCAAACGGCGGCCCAAAAGCTGATTGTGGCGGCGGAAGCAGTGGGTTTCGCTTATGGTAATCGGCCGGTGCTGCGCGAGGTATCGTTTGAGGTTCGCGGTCGCGAGCGTCTGGGCGTGCTGGGCGCCAATGGCGCTGGCAAAACCACGCTGCTTAAGCTTGTGGCCGGCCAGCTGGCACCGTCATGGGGCCGAATTGTGCTCGGTCAAGAGGTGACGGTGGGTTACTATTCGCAGGAATTGTCTAGCTTTACTGCCCATATCGGCATCGACTACCTGCGCCAATCGGGAACTTCGGTCCAGGCCTGTTATGATATGGCCTTGAGCTTGCGTCTGGCGGCTGGTGATCTGCGCCGGCCGATTAGCCAATTGTCCTACGGCGCCCAGGCCAAGCTGCGATTTGCTCGGCTGCTCTTGCAGCCCCTCGATCTACTGGTATTGGATGAGCCGACAAACCATCTTGAGATTGGCGTCCGGCATGATATTGAGACCGGCCTGCAACAATATGGCGGCGCTATTATAGTGGCGTCGCATGACGAATATTTTCTGGAATCCCTAGAGCTTACGCATAAGCTCATGCTTGATCTTGATCGGTAGCGTAACGATGGTCGCAGCCGGTATACTATTCGTATGAAGTCAAAGCATGATATCTATGAGTTTATGAGTGCGCATGAACTGTGTGTAATCTCTACACTCGGTGCCGATCATCGGCCGCAGTCGGCGGTGGTAGGGTTCGGGCAGACCGAGGATTTGCAGCTGGTATTCGCTACCGCCACGACGAGCCGTAAGGCCCACAATATCCAAGCGAATGACGCGGTAGCGGTGGTGATTGGCTGGGAGCCGCAGGGCACGGTGCAGTATGAAGGCAGGGCACGCCAGCTTGAGGGTGAAGAGGCGGCGCGGTTCGGCGAGGTCTACTTTGCTAAGAATCCGGCCGCTCGTAAGTACCGTGATCTCACGAAAGAACGTTTCTTTGTAGTGGAGCCGACATGGCTCCGGTTTACCAACATCACGGCTCATCCATGGGACATCACGGAGCTTACGTTCTAGATCTAGACAGACTTATTTTGTTATAGCATCATATAGCTCACCTGAGATTCTACTCAGGATCCGCGTCCTTCACCGACCAATCGATGGGAGTTGTGTCGTGGTTGTGGTGCCGCCCAACGTTCTGCTGTGGCCGCAGCTCGGTTTTGCGAGCCAGCCCTGGCAGACCAAGCCGCTGTCTGACTGTACTACTACCTTTGACGCCCAATGGTTTTTGGAGACGGCAGCGTCCCAGCCAGCCAGAACGTCTCATACGCTGCGGGCGCTCACCACGCCGCTGCCTAGCCAAGCCTTTGTAGCGGTAACACTGGTAAGTGGTTGTCATACGTACTACCGGCGCCTTCCTCAACAATCTACCTACGATTCCTGGTGGTATAGCCAATGTTATGCAGCATGGGGTCGCCGCACCAAAACTGGCTCACTGATTTTCACTCCAGGTAGGGCAGCCCGTACGTCGGCTGGTTATGGTGCTATTTACAGCCGTTGGCCGGCGTTTGACGGTCAGGGCGAGCAGACGGGCTATGATTGGGAGCTGGCGACGGTAGAGTTTGGCGTTCGTGACCGTCATGCGCAGCTGGATGACCGGCTCCAATTGATGATCAAACGCCAGCGAGGGCACGTGGGGTTAGGCCACGCACGGCAGCATAGCCTTAATCTAGGCTCGGAAGATCACAATAACTTGCCAGCGCAGTTGGCCACTGCGGCTCAGGCCGGTTTTAACCGGCACTGCAGCGATTACCTGGACCAGGATTCCGATCCGTGGATGGCCTGGTTTAGACGGCAGGAGGCCATGATGGCCGAGCAGGGCGAGGTATTCCGCAGCTTCTGTTTGGACCATGGCTGGGTGGAGGCGTTCGACGGGGTCGAGGATGCCTGGCAGCTGGCTGTTGCGCTGGAAACCTACCGCCACCTTTTCCCGTTACGCCCGCCTGGCTTGGAGCTGCTAAGCGATCCCGGACTCGATCTCAAGGAGGTTAAGGGGGAGCTAACTATTCGCCGCGACCCAGGTTATGAAGGATCGGTAGCGAGCAGGGAAGCGCGCCTTTTGGGCGCGTATTACGAGCTGCGGCCAGCTCGTGAGGAGCTGCTTGAATCATGGATGGATGGCTACGTCTCTTTGCTGGGCCGAGAGCGGTAACGGTTATTCGGTATAGGCCGGAGCGTCCACTCGCTCCGGCCTATAAATATTGCAATTTTGTAGCTTTTATGTTAAAGTATTAGAGTTGAGTTAAAACAACTCCGCACAGCCACAATTCGCGCTCAAACGTAGAAGGAGCTAACCATGAGCGAGACCGCTCGCAGCACCGACGCCACCTTCGCCGTCGCCACGGAGGTCACCGTCGCCGGCATCCGACACACGACTCACGAGACCGATGTCCCCGCCGTGGAGGTGGAGCGCCGGATGCGGTTCGGCCGTCTCGGCATGGGCCTGTGCACCGCCGGCGTCCTGTACAGCCTGGCGCTGATCCTCTCCCTGGCACTGGCCACCGACGGACTGTCGCTGGACGGCAAGTGCGCCCTCGCGATCGGCGGGGCCGGCCTGGGCCTGCTGGTGATCTTCGCCGGCCTCTACTTCGTTGCCCGCGGCGCCGGCAAGAGCGGCACGTGGGCTCTCGTGGCCACCAGCATCATTTTCGTGGCGCTGGGCGCGTACACCTACTTCGTCGGTGACTCGGTTTTCCGGGCCCTCATCGAGGCGCTCACGCTCCTCTGAGCCCACCACCCGTGGCTAGGCCCCGCCTTCTGGCGGGGCCCCTACCCCAAGTTCTCAAATTCGTTTGAGGCCTTAGGATAGAGAAACTTATATCCGACGCGAGTCGTACGCCCAATGCAGTAAGGCTTGACGCTGCTTGGGGTGGCAATTCAGATCGCCTGGATTGCAGGCCGTGCGGATCTGGCCTATGTGGCGGCGCATGGCCCGCCATCGCTTGATTTGCCGCGTGTCTTCCTCGGGCAGACGTCGGCCCAAATAGTAACGGCAGTACCATTGAAACCAGCCGCGTGGGTCTTCGGGGTAGATCCAGCCTTTTTGCCGCCATATCGAGAGCGGCTGGCTGGCATTTACGCCAAAGTAGTTGAGCTTGGGATTATGAAATTCTGCGCAGAGCTTGGCCTCCGCAAACCAATCAGCTGGGAATTCGGCCTGGCAATCAGTCATGTATTTGCCGCCAAATACGCCCAAAGTCAGCATTTCAGCTGGCGTCAGCTCGGGCTGAAAATCAGGGTCAAAATTGTGGCCCATCGGCGCCGTTAGCTCGTAGCTGTAACTTGATTGCATGGTGTCATGCACAGTGATAATGCGTTCCACATTGCCCGCCTTCCCGTGCAGCATAGCAGGTGGGAGGGGGACTCCAAAGGCTTCGATAAGACTCCAAAGAGAAGAGCGCCTCCCCGCTACAGCCCCCGATCATCGGTGCTGCAGGTGCACAGCCATGCTACGATACAAGGAAGTCACAGGAGATCGCCATGCAACCCATCAAGCCGTTTATCTGGTTCCAGGGCCAGGCCGAAGAGGCCATGAATTTTTATACCAAACTTTTCCCAAATTCGCGCATTACTCACATTGAGCGGTACACGGGTGAGCAGGGTATTCCGGACGAAGCTAACTTGAAGGGCAAGGTGCTGACCGGCGTCTTTGAGCTGAATGGCCAGGAGTTTCAGTGTCTAGACGGCGGGCCGCAATTTGCTATGGGTGGCGCCATCTCGTTTGTAGCAGAGCTGGATTCCCAGACAGACCTCGACCGGATTTGGGAGCAGCTCATGGAAGGCGGCAAGCCGCAACAATGCGGCTGGATTACCGACAAGTTTGGCGTTACCTGGCAGATCATCCCTACGGCTCTGGGCAAGATGATGAGCGATCCTGCGGCTACGCCAGAGCAAAAACAAGCCCTTATGCAAGCCATGATGCCAATGGTGAAGCTAGAAATTGAACCACTCGAGGCAGCCTTTAACGGCGCCAAGCATTAATCTCTAGTAAAATGTCCATTGACTAAAGCGTAAGCATTACTGATGATAAGCCATCATAGGAGGTAGTGATGGCAAGATCATCAAACGATACCACGGCTGGCCATCCAGGCTGGCGGGCGGTTAACGTTGTTCTTCAATTAGCCCTAGCCGGAGCGATAATTATTGCTCAGATTATGACCTATACCGCAGCCGTGGCGGCTCATAACCGTGATTTTACCGGTCTTAACTTCTTTAGTTACTTTACGATCCAGAGCAATATTTACTGTGCCATCATGCTCATCATGGGTGCCGCCCTCATTGCATCCAACCGGCCGTATGGGCCTTGGTTTACCTTTCTGCGTGGCGGCATGGTGATTAATATGGCGATCACTGGGTTGGTGTATGCGCTTTTACTCCAGCATGCCAGCGATGCTCATGCTGGACTGCAATTTAACTGGATGAATTTTGTGGCGCATCAGCTGGGGCCAGTATTTGTGGCGGTAGAGTGGGTGATTTGGGCGCCCAGGTATCAGATTTCATGGACCCAGTCATTCCTATGGCTTATCTATCCTGTAGTCTGGCTGATCTATACATTCATCCATGCTGCCGTTACGGGTTGGTATCCCTATCCGTTCCTTGACCCTTCACTGGTGGGTCGGGGCGGCGTGGTGATGTATGTAATTGGCATTACCATAGGCTTTATCATTATTGCTTCAATTGTGGCTTGGGTAAGCCGCCGTAGGTCAAAGCTAGCCGCTGCTTTTTGAAACGTCAAGAAAGGTCGTATCAGCCACGGGCTAAGTGTGCTAATTGCGTATTGGCTTTTGTACCGCTAAGCTTGCGAGTACGGCGTCTTTGACAGAAGAGGCGATTTCCATGGCACGTGATTATCCTCGCAATGATCGAGTAATGCTGCGTTCGCTCGATTTCACCGATGCCGAGCAGTTTGCGGCTTGGATCCGCGATGAGGAGGTGATCAAGTATTCGCTAAGCGTTTTTCGACGGCTCAAGACATCTGACCAGGTTCGCGTATGGTTGGAGCGTGTCATTCTCGACACTTCCTCGTTTACGCGTGGGATCGTCCGGCAGGACACTGGTGAACTCATTGGGTACACCGGTCTGGCCGATGTTAGTAGTCAAAACCGTTCGGCCGAGTACTTTATCTTCATTGGCGATAAATCGTGCTGGCACCAGGGGTTCGGCACCGAGGTAACCCGGCTCGTAGTTAATTACGGCTTTACGGAGCTCAAACTTAATCGTATTCAGTTGACGGCTTCGGCGCCAAACGTCGGCGCCGTCCGTCTCTACGAGCAGGCTGGCTTCGTACGTGAAGGCGTATTGCGCCAGGCGGCCTACCGTGGCGGTGCCTACCATGACAGAATTCTGATGTCGCTGTTGCGCTCCGAATGGCAACAGTAAATATGTCCCGGGCAGCTTGGCTGCTCGGGATTGTTTTATTTTTACAATGATGGTATGGTAATAAATCTGTGCAGCCGCACAGGGTTCCTGCGATGGGCCCGGAAGGAGCATCATGTCTTTGAAACTTGCGCTGACGCTCGATGATCTGCGCACAGTCCGGTTCCCGCCAGAGTATAAAGTGATTCATGCTCGCACCGTGGTGGCGGCTGGCGTGGTGCTCGAGCGCCGACCAGTCGACGTACTGATTCTTGACCACGATCTGGGTTGCGACGAGGCCAAGCGCCTGGTAACCTTCATTGAGTCGAGAGCGGCGCAGGGCCGGCCGTTTCAGATTGGCGCCGTCAATATCATTAGCTCCAACCCGCGAGCCTATCAAGAGTTTGTGGCGCTGCGACGCTGGGGCTATGAGGTTACGATCGGTCTGGGCTCGCTGCCCGGCTGGCTCGACGAGGATGAGACAGCCTTCTGGACCGAGGTTGCCCAGCAGATCGACGAAGCTGCCAGGCCTTTTGGAGCGAGTATTGCCTAGGCGATATCCTCGAAGCCGTATCATCAAAGCCACTGCCAAGACGCTAGAGGGGGCTCGCAAAGCCCTCGAGGCAGAGAAGCAGCGGTGGATCCGTGAACACAACGAGAGGGTGGGCGATAACTACCAATTCGACCCCAAGAGCGAGACCGAATCAATCAAGCTCGATCGCGGTATCGTAAAACGGGTAACCTGTAAGGTACGAGTTCGCTTTGCTTACAAGGGTAACAAGCCGAAGAAGAGCAAGTAGACTCAAGAACGCTCTACCGACAAGAGGAGATGCCATGGCTAAGCCTACGACTCAAGTCAAGGAATTCAGTCGCAAGGTCACGCTCAACCTCGGCGAGTATGCGGCCAACACACTGACCGGTGCAGAGGACCAGAAGGCCGCAACAAAGCTGGTCAAGCAAGCCAAGAGCTGGGCGGCCCGTAAGGGTTATCGGGTTGAGGAAGTTGCAATAGGCAACCTTACCAAGACTGAGAAGGACGTCCGGCGTGGCAAGGAGATCACCTACAGGATCACCGCCACCTGCACGCTGAAGCCGAAGAACTGAACCAAGCCCCTCCGCCGGACAATCCGGCGGAGGGGCCTTTACAATTAAGTTGTTACACTTTAACCTGGCAAAGGGCCAAAATCTTGGCCAGCACCACGATGATTGGACGGCATATGCTGGCTCGGGATGAAATTGAGTTCACGGTCGCGTTCCGGATTTCCGATGAGGAGCTGGAGAAGATCGGACCGAATCCCAGTAGCTCAGGTCAAATCATGCGCCATTTGAACCAGAAATCGCAGCGCAATGCGGCCAAGGTTGAAAGAAAGATCACGGCATGGGAGCGTAAGAAAAAGACGGAGTTCAATCGGGATTATCACCGGCTTTCGGCTAGTCTAAAGGGCAAGAAGGTGACGTATTCAGTCGTTCTCATCAATCCCTTGCATGACAAGAAGTAGGTGTCTCCTTCACTGAAAGAAGCCGGTGAAGGAGCCTATAGTTTCTAGGTTTTGGAGTGACGTTGACGGCGCCCACGTATAAGTCTGTAACGCTTACCGGGGAAGGTTCGAGCCAGAAAGAAGCTCGCCAAAACCTAGTTAAGGCCAGGAAGGCTTGGAAGAGGAAAAATAAGCGCGCTAAAGATCTGAAAACAACCAACGAATCGGAGACGGTCATCCCTGATGGCAAGGGTGGTCTTAGCGTGACCTACTATGCCACCCTCACCTATCACCTCTGAAGGTGGGCTGTGCGGGTGAAATCCAACCCCTCCACTAACTTTGGTGGAGGGGCTTTATCTAGGCTAAAGAGGGGGGTAACATGGCGAGGCGGCAGAGAACCAAGAAGGTTAGCAGTGAGTTTGATCTTACACCTGCCGAGCTTAAAAAGGTTAGGAAGAGGCAGGAGATCGATCAGCTTCCATCCCGGAAACTTGCCGAAGCCCGGGCCGCCATTACTGAACGAATGGACCGGTGGCTCGCTACTCCGGAAGGCAAGCAGGTAAGGGGACTACAGGCCGCACCATCGTTCAAGTTGAAAGGTAGCAAGGTGATCTACACAGTCACCTATACCTACACTGTAGCTGAGAGGTGAAAAGCGCGTGGCAGAAAAAGAGTTCAGTGCGGGCTTCATGCTATCGCGTGAAGAGCTTGCGGCAGTCGAGCAGGGCGCCAGTCTACCAAGCCAAGGAATACTGGAGGCGCAGAAGAAGATAAATCGGCAGATTGCGAAATGGGGTAAGAAGCAGCCCAAGGGCACTTCGGTGAAGCAGACCACAAACCTGGACCCGGTAAGGAGAAGAAGCAGGGTAACTTGCACGACCGTCGTCACGTACTCCGTGCCCGCGAAGCAGCCTAGGTAGTTCCGGCCCTTTACAATAAGCGTCCAATGCTTTAGCCTGGCAAAGGGCCAAAATCTGGTCAGTACTCGTTCCGAAATGAGAGACGCATGTCGCCAAGGGCAGTGACTAAAACCAAGGAATTCAGCCGTGTTATCGTCCTGACTCCTGCTCGGCTTGAACAGGTCAGGAACATGAGGAAGGCGAAGCTCGAAAAGTTCCTTTCCGAGGAGCTCGTCGCGGCGAGAGCTGCAATTCATCAGGAGCTAAACGCCTGGAAGGCGATGCAGCGGCGACAGCCCACCATCGTGAGGGTTAAAAAGACATCTATCAAGCGGCGCGATAATAAAGTAACTTATACGGTTACCTACGAGTACCGCGAGAACTAGATGCTACCCCTCCACTGGACTAGAATCCGGTGGAGGGCTTCATTTAGGCGCACCCCATTACTATTCCAAGCGATTGGACCCGTATGGCTAAGAGCGAATTGAAAACCCAAAGTTTTAGCCGCGTTATCACGCTTACGCCGGCTCAGGTTGAGCAGGTCAAGAAGCTTAAAGGTAAGAAGCTCGAGAATTTTCTATTCCAACAACTCAAGGAGCCTCGTCGGGCAATTGCCGAGGAATTTAAGGCTTGGTACCAGCTGGAAGGTTTCCAAGTTTCACGCATACGCCAAAAGACAAGCATCAGAAAGCAAGACAAGAGTGTGATCTTTACCGTTGCCTATAGTTTCTACGTCTCGTAGTAATAACTCAACGCC